>DASZJK010000071.1:0-3461 GCA_035948155.1 Candidatus Dormiibacterota bacterium | reverse complement strand
ATCACCGAGCGCATGGCGCTCCTGATGGGCGCGGCCATCGAGATCCCGCACGCCGTGGCCATCGGCGACGAGATCGTTCGCGTCATCGACCCCGTCTACCACAAGGTCGCCGAGGGCGAGCAGCCGATCGACCGGCGGCTGGTGAAGGTCGAGCGGCCCGTGGTCACCGCCGGCGGTGAGCTCAAGCTCCAGCAGCTCGACCTCACCTATGACCCGCAGAACCGCTACTACGAGGCGCCGCTGCAGTGGAAGGCCAACGCCGGCGTGCTGGTGATCGATGACTTCGGTCGCCAGGAAGTTCCGCCGATGCGCTTGCTCAACCGCTTCATCGTGCCGATGGAGAAGAAGATCGACTACATCGACCTCTCAGCTTCTGGCCGCAAGATCGAGCTGCCATTCCTCTGCCAGGTCGTCTTCTCGACCAACCTGTCCCCCACCGAGCTCGTCGACGAAGCGTTCCTTCGCCGCATGGCGTACAAGATCGGGGTCGGCAACCCGTCGCCGGAGGCCTTCGGGCGCATCCTGCGCTACGAGTGCGACCGGCAGGGCGTGCCCTGGGATGAGAAGGCGGTCGGTTATCTGCTGAACAACCTCTACGGCAAGAAGCCCCTGCGTGGCTCTCACCCGCGCGCGCTGGTCGCGCGGCTCGTCGACCTGGCGAACTACCGCCAGCAGCCGCCCCGGCTCACGCCCCAGACGCTGAAGGAGGCATTCGACGCCTGCTTCAACCCCGCGCTTGGCAGTCTGGTCGAGGACGACTGGGCGCGGCCCGCGATCGGCTGAGCTCCAACTTCCGCGATAGTCGCGACTATCCCGCGTCCGGTCTCTCCAGAACCCGCGATAGTCGCGACTAACGCGGGGTTCAGGCGGGTCTCGTCACTCCCGCCAGCCTGGATTTCAGCCCTTCGAGGTCGCTGAACTCACCGCGCCTTTCCGGTGGCAGCAGCTCAGCGATCGCCAGCATGATCGCGTCGGCTGCCTCCTCGTGGGAGACGCGCGAATCGTCGGTCGCGCGGCGCTGCAGCACGACGAAGGGCGCGCCAAACGTCACGGTCACAGGCACCCGGCGTGGCCACTTCGCGCCTTTCGGGAGGCACTCGGCCGTGCCCGTCAGCGCGACGGGCAGCACCGGGCAGCCACACCTCTGGGCGATGAACCCCGCTCCCGGCTCAGGCTTCGCAAGCACACCCGATTCGATCCGCGTCCCCTCCGGATAGATGACCAGCGCGTGACCCTCCTTCAGGAAGTCGAAGGCGCGACGCAGCGCGACCCGGTCGGCCGTGTGGCGCACAACCGGGAACGCGTGGTAGTTCGTGAAAAGCCAGTTGATCAGCGGATGACGGAAGTACTCCGACTTGGCCATGCTCCACGTGTCGCCGCGCGGCACGAATGCCGGCACCAGCGGTGGGTCGATTGTGCCGATGTGGTTGGGGCAGATGATCAGCGGTCCCTGCGTGGGCACGTTGTCCGTCCCCGAGACCTTGAAGAGGCCGGCCAGATAAACGACGACGATGAACCTCATGAGCCCACGGAGGAACGCGTACATCACCGCCGGACACGGTCGAGGATGCTGTCGACCACCTGCTCCAGGTCCAGGTTGTCGGTGTCGATGATCACCGCGTCGTCCGCGGGACGCAGCGGCGCGATCGGTCGCTCGGAATCGATCCGGTCGCGGAGCTCGACCTCTTTGCGCATCGCTTCCTTGTCGACGCGCTCGCCGCGTCGCTCGTACTGAGCCGCGCGACGGCGCACCTTCTCGTCGAGGCTGGCGATGAGAAAGAACTTGTAGTCGGCCTTGGGAAACACGACGGTGCCAATGTCCCGGCCAGCCATCACGACGCCATCCTTCGCCATCTGCCGCTGCTGCTCGACGAGCGCTTTGCGGACGCCCGGCGTCGCCGACACCACGGGGAGCGCGTCTGAGTAGTCGGTGTCATAGATGCCGTCGGTCAGCTCGGCGGCGTCGGCCCATACACGCTCACCCTCGATGCGGATCTTTGTCGACTCGGCCAGGTTTGTGATCGCTTCGCTGTCGTGCGCGTCAATGCCGCGTATCGCGCCCATGCGGGTGATGGCTCGATACATCAGTCCGCTGTCGATGAACGGAAGGCCGAGGCGTTCGGCGACACGCCGGCCTACTGCCGACTTACCCGATGCGACGCCCCCGTCGATCGTCACGATCATCGCGCGTGGAGCCCGGTCGCACGCCGAAGCGCCGCGACTTCGCCTGTCGACAGCACCCGAAACCCGCCGGTCTTGAGGCGACCGAGACGCAGGGGCCCGAACGCGGAGCGTCGTAGGGCAAGCGTCTTGTGGCCGACCGCCTGCAGCATGCGACGGACCTGGCGATGTCTTCCTTCGCGAATCACGACCCGTAGCTCGGCGCGGCCGGAGTCCCGATCGCCTCTCGTCGCGCGGACGAGCTCAACCTCCGCCTTCGCGGTCACGCCGTCGTCGAGCGTCACGCCGCGACGGAGCGAGTCGAGGTTGTCGCGCGTCGGGACGCCGGCGGTGACCACCTCGTACTCCTTGGCGACCTCGTAGCGCGGGTGGGTAAGGCGGTAGGCAAGGTCACCGTCGTCGGTGAGCAGCAGGAGGCCCGTGCTGTCGGCGTCTAGCCTTCCGACGGGGAACAGGCGATGACCCGCTAGTCCCTCGGCGCCGATGACGTCGAGCACTGTCGTGCGCGACGACTCGTCACGCGCGGTCGTGATCACGCCGAGAGGTTTGTTGAGCATCAGGTAGCGATGCGTAGTAGGAGGCCTGACGGCGCGGCCGTCAACAGTGATGCGGTCGTGGCTCGGGTCGATCAGCACCCCGGTCTCGGGCGCGCGTTTCCCATTGACCCGGACCGAACCGGAGGCGATGAGGGAATCGGCGGAGCGCCGGCTGGCGACGCCCGCGCGCGCGAGGAACCTGTTTAACCGTTCGATAGTTCGACAGCGTCGCTCTTTGGTGTCGGCAGGTTGTCGAGGGACTCGAGGCCCATCACCTGCAGGAAACGCATCGTCGTGCCGTACAGCTTGGGCTGGCCTGGTCCGGAGCCGCGGCCGACCTCGTTGACCAGGTCGCGCAGCTCGAGGTTCGACAGGACGCTCTCGCAGTTGACCCCGCGCACCTCTTCGATGCGCGCACGCGACACCGGCTGCTGGTAGGCGACGATCGCGAGCGTCTCGTACGCGGCCTGCGAAAGGCGACCGGAGACCTCCGGCCGCAGCGCGCGGCGTACCGCGGACGCGTACTCCGGCCGAGTGGCCAGGTGGATCTCGTCGTGGTGCCGCATCAGCATCACCCCGCGACCCTCGAGTGCTTCGCGCAGACTCTCCAGCGCGCCCTCGACGCTGTTGCGGTCGGCGTCGACCGCCTGCTGGAGCTCGCGGACCTTGAGCGGTCGGTTGGAGCTGAAGAGGATTGCCTCCAGCGCCGCCGACACGTCCGTCATGCCTGGGCCTCGCGAAGCT
>DASZJK010000070.1:0-7865 GCA_035948155.1 Candidatus Dormiibacterota bacterium | reverse complement strand
CGGTGCTCGTGGTTCCAGGTGGACTGGCCGTGGCGAACCAGTACCAGGCGCGTGGGGGCGGGTTCGGGGTGTAGAGGAAGCTGCGGCGGCTCCGCCGGCTCCGGGCGCCTTGCTGCGATCTCGATGCCTATACTAACTTTCTCTTAAACCTCGATCGGCGCCCGCCGGTCGATCAGGAGAAGGCTTTTGCAGTCCCACGGCTCGCTGGCCGAAACCCCCCTTCGTTCGATTCTCGAATCCGCTCAGGGTGAGCGGTCGACCGGTACCCTCAACGTCCGCAATGGGAACGGGCAGTCCGCTTCTCTGTACTTTCTGTTCGGGCATCTCTTCCACGCCCAGGGCGATGGGAAGTCGGGCGACGAGGCGGTGGTCACCGCTCTTCACTGGACGCGCGGCGACTTCGACTTCGACGCCAAGGCCAAGCTCCCGTCCGACGAGACCGTCAAGGCCGGGATTCCCGAGCTTGTACACGCGGCCGAGGCGGCGCCCAAGCAGGCTCCTGCCGAGTCCCATTCCGAGCCGCAAGACCAGCACCCCGAGCCTGCCGCCGAGGCGCGGCCCCAGCCGCGACTTGAGCGGAAAGAGCATGCTGAACCCGAACGAAAAGTGGAAGCACCACAACCAAGGCGTGGCGTGAAGCATCGCCCGCAGCCGAAACACGGCCGGGAGCCGATTCCGGTACCTGCCGGTCAGATCCTGTACGACTCACTCAAGACGTCGTTCGTCGATTTTCCGCGGCTGCTAACGACGCTCGAGCGCGAGGGCTACACGGGATATGTGCGGCTGCTCACCGACGACGCGTCAGGCTTGATCTTGTTCCGTGAAGGCTCGGCGCTCGAGTGCCTGTACGACGGGGCCGCGGACGCCGGAAGCCTCGTGCTCGGCAAATCGGCGCTGCAGCACTTCAACGACGACGTCACCGCAGGACATGGCGTGCTCGACGTGGTGGGTCTGTCGTCGGAGCTGATCGACGGGCTCTACGAGCTGACCGTTTCGCGACCCATGTACACCGAGCTGTACGCCGCCTGGGTCGACATGAAGGCGCTGTTGAATTTCCTCAGCGAACGCAAGCTGAGTGGCAGCGTGATGGTGCGCTCCAGCGCTGGAACCGGAGTGATCATCCTCGCCGAGGGCGACCTTGCGGGCGCGTACACGAGCGAGTCGCGCGACATCGCGGACAAGCCCGACCGCGTGCTGGCGCTGTGCGACGACCCGACCGCGATGATCGAGGTCAAGGCTGCGGACACGACCAAGCACCCGCCGCTCGATGTGGAAGAGGTCGTCGCCGGACAGAGGCGAGCTGCGCAGCCTGCGGCCCCCGCGATGCCGGCGCCGGCTCCTCCGCAGCCCGAGCCGTTCCAGCCGGCCAACCCGACGCTGCCGATCATGCCGACGATGCAGCCCATTCCCGCGGAACCGCCGACCGCGCAGATCCCGACGCCGTCCTTCGCCGGGTTCGCAGCGCCCGCGCCGGTTGCGCCCACCGCCCCTCCGCGGTCGGGCGGGCCGCAGCTGGACTGGGGTTCGATCGTGTCAGAGCTTCAGGCTATGGCCGAGGACGCCCTCGGTAACCGGGCGCGAAAGGTGAAGGACATCCTCGGCGCGGCGGATCAGTCCCAGGCGGGCATCGAAGCGGCGATCGACCAGATCCCGAGCATCTCGCTGCTGTTCGTGGACAGCTCGCGCCTCGAGCAGTTGGCGCAGGAGATGAGGGCGCGGCTCAAGGCCCACCTCTAGGCGGTTCGGTATAAACCCTTAACAGGGTGGGTAGGCGTTTCGTCTTTTCGAGGCTAACCTCAGGCCCGGTGCGTCGGCTTGGGGGTGGGAGCGACGGGAGGAGGGTGGGCCCTTGAGGCGATGGGCATTCTTGGCGGCCGGCGCCATCGCATTGGGCATGACCCTGACCGCGTGCGGCGGCAGCCCGCCGCAGATCGTCGACTACTCACCCCAGCGCAACACCACCGACGTCTCCACCGCAGCGCCGGTCAGCATCGCCTTCGACCACGACGTCGACCAGGCGTCGGTCGCGAGCCGCCTGCACCTCTCCCCCGCGACCACCGGCCAGGTCGAGTGGCTCAACAAGCACACCCTGGTCTACAACCACGCCACGCTGCGGGCCGCGACGACCTACGAGGTGATTCTGGATGCCGGCTACCGCGACCCGGCCGGCAATACCTACACGCTCCGCCACCACTGGTCCTTCACGACCGAGGCGCCGCCATCGCTGAGCGGCTCCGCACCGGCCGATGGGGAAGGCAGCGTCGATCCGTCCGCCTACCTCAGCCT
The DNA here is from genome assembly GCA_035948155.1 of Candidatus Dormiibacterota bacterium. Lineage (GTDB taxonomy): Bacteria > Chloroflexota > Dormibacteria > Dormibacterales > Dormibacteraceae > 40CM-4-65-16. The sequence goes on along the minus strand of DASZJK010000070.1, from coordinate 5,579 downwards.
CGACTTCAGCCGCGCGATGGATGCCACGAGCCTCAAGAGCGCGATCGCGATGAATCCGACGGTCCCGTTCGACGTGCGGCTGGATCCCGCCGATAGTCGCCGGGCGATCATCGCGCCTTCGCAGCTGCTGACGCCCAACACCGACTATCAGCTGCTCGTCAATACCGCCGCGGTCGACGTCGACGGCAATCAGCTCGGACGCGACGAAGTGGTGCGATTCTCGACCGGCCCACTGCAGCCGCTGCATCACTGGATCGCGTTCGCGACCGACAGCGCCAATGGTTCGCCCGGCGGACTCTGGATGGTCAACGAGGCGGGTTTCCCGCGACAGCTCTTCGATTCGGGCAGTGTTCGGTCCTTCAACTGGTCACCGAGCGGTGCCTCGCTCCTCATTCAGGACCAGGACCAGAGCTGGTGGCAATACATCCCTGGCGGGACGACCGCGCGCCTGAGCTTCGCGGCGACCTGGGCGGGCGCGCTCGCAAGCGGAATGGGATTCGTCTACATCGACGCGTTGGGCGTGCTGCACCGGCAGGCTGCGGACGGATCCGACACTGTGATCGCCACCGATATCGGTGAGGCGGCAGTCGCCCCCGACGGATTGCGGGTTGCTTTCATCCACGCTTCGAGCAGCGCGAACCAGGTATGGGGCTACGACGTGGGCTTGCGCGCCCAGTACGTCCTCGTCACCGATTCGGCGCCGTTGAACAGCGTCGCCTGGGATCCCGCCGGCAACCGCATCGCCTACCTGCGGAGCGACCCGAGCGCGGTCGCGCTGCGACTTCGCAGCCTCACAGGAGCGTCAGCTACCACCACGTTGATCACCGGTGACATCGGCGCTCCGGCATGGCTGCCTGACTCGAGCCACCTCGTCTTCGCCGCAAAGTCGGCGGCGGGCGGTGCGGCTCTGCACAAGGCGTTCGTGATCAATGTGGTGTCGCCCCCCTCCACGCTGGCCGCGGCGACCGGCCTGCCGTCCGATCCCATCGACGTGGCGTCGCCGATGTCATCACCGGACGGACATCAGATCGCGTTTCTGAGCGGCGACCAGGTCTGGCTCATGAACGCGGACGGCACGCGGCCGATCCCGCTGACGAAGCTCGACCCGCTGACCTTCCCCTATTCCTGCCGCGCGCTGGCCTGGACCCGGACCTGAGCGTTCTCGACCACACCGTCGAACAGCGACTGCAGGCGGTCCGCCGTACGGGTCCACGAAAACCGCTGCGCGAGCAGCCGGCCGCGCCGGCCCATCTGCTGCGCGAGCTCAGGGTTGTCGAGCAGCCGGCCCATGCGCTCCGCGTACATGGCGGGGTCGTGTGAATCGAGCAGGTAACCGCTCACCTCGTCGCGCACGACCGAGCGGAGACCGCTGACGCCGGATCCGACCACGGGCCGGCCGCAAGCCTGCGCTTCGAGCGCGACCAGGCCGAACGACTCGCTATACGAGGGCATCACGCAAACGTCGGCGGCCGAATAGAAGAACGGAAGCTCGTGGTGCGCCACCGAGCCGAGGAAGTCGACGCGATCGCGTACGCCGGCGGCCGCCGCGAGCTCCTTCAAGCGGTCCTTCTCACTCTCATCGCCGTCGCGTGAATCCTCGCCGAGGATCAAAAGCCTCACGTCGTCGTGCGCACGGTCGCGCAGGAGCGCGAGCGCTCGGATTGCGACCTCGACTCCCTTCAACCGCTCGAGGCGACCGACGAACAGGAGCAGCCGGCCTGCCCCGTAGCCGATCGTGCGGCGCGCCTCGTCGCGGTCGATCGGCTGGAACATGGACAGGTCCACGCCAGGAGGCACCACCGCGACGTGGTCGGGGTCGGCTCCGTAGAGGCGCACCAGGTCCGCGCGCTCGTCCTCGGTCGATGCGATCAGCAGGTCGGCCTGGGCGGCGATCTCCTTTTCGACCTGAATGCGCAGCTCAGGTTCGGGCCGCTCGCCGGCGGCAAGCGTCTGATTCTTGACCAGGCCGAGCGTGTGCGCGACGTGCGCCCACCCGGTCGCGAGCCGAGGCCGGAGCAAGCACGCCACCTCGCCCGAAAGCCAGTAGTGGGAAAAGATCAGGTCGTAGTTGAGGTCCTCAACGACGGCGAACTGTCGGATCCGATTCGCAAAGCCGGGCACCTCCGCGTACAGCGAGTACTTGTCGAGATCCTGACCCGCGGGCAGATAGATCACACGCGACAGTGGTGTCAGCTGTTCGAACTCGGGATCTGAGGGCGTGCACCGCGTGAAGATGTCGGTGGCGATCCCGCGGTCGCTGAAGGCGGTCGCGATCTCGTGCACGTAGACGTTGAGGCCGCCGTTTCCGTTCTGGCCCAGCGAGGCCGTCGGCGAGGTGTGGATGGATATGACCGCGATCCGCAACGGGAGGCGGCCGGAGATCGAACGGGCGTTTTCAGCCACGGTACGCCGATCTCGCGTCGAGCCAGCGCCGCGTGACGCAGACAAAGCCGGAACGAGAGACCGGCGACAAACAGCCCATAACCGTTTAAACGTACGACGTGCCGTGCTATTCCCGTCTGAACCGGGCGGCGGGCGGTGGATATGATTGGCCCTAGATGCGGGTTTCCAGGGGCCTGCTGCTGATGGTGGGCGTGCCGGCGTTTTTCATTCTGACGGCGCTCACGACGCTGGCCGACTCCTCACCGTCGCCGGCGCCCAACTCGACGGCCAGCGGCGCCACCACGCTTCCCGGCGACCCGACCAGGGGCGCGACGTTGTACGCGCAGAACTGCGCAACCTGCCACGGCGCCGGCCTCGAGGGCGGCATCGGGGCGGTGCTGAACCCCATCGAGAAGCTGCCAGGCATTGCGAATTCTCTCGACCCGACCTTCCTGATCGAGATCATCACGAACGGACGGACGCCACAGACTGGAGACCCCAAGCAGACCCCAATGCCCGCGAAGGGGGGCAACACGAAGCTGACCGACCAGGACGTCAGGGACCTGGCCGCCTACATCATTCAGCAGAACCGCACGCCGGGTGGTGGCACGCTCTCACCCAACGAGCTTGCGAAGCGCACGATCCTGTGGGTCAGCATCGCGATCATCGCGATGGGATTCATCACGTACCTGCTCGCGGCGTACAACATGCGCTGGATCGCCCGCCGCGCTGCGGCCCGAAAGAAGTAGCGCAGGCCGCCCCCCTCTACCCGACTCCGACCGGCGGGTCACCGCGTGTCCTCATTCTGTTCAGTGACACGGGTGGCGGTCATCGCGCGGCCGCGCACGCTCTGACTGAGGCGCTGCGCCTGCTCGACCCGACGTGCGTCGTCATAGTCGCCGATCCACTCATCGGCGAGGGTCCCGCCATCGTTCGCCGGCTCGCGTCGCTTTACTCGCCGGTGATCCGCCGGTCTCGCGCCGCCTGGGGCGCGGTGTATCACTCCAGCAACACGCAGCCGACGTTCGCCGCGATCCGCGCGGTGTTCGGTCCCGCGGTGCGCGGTGTCTTGCGTGAGCTGATTCGCCAGCACGACCCCGACGTCGTCCTTTCGGTCCACCCGCTGCTCAACCACGTGGCGCACCAGGCGATCCGCACCAGCGGACGGCCGCGGGCGCTCATGACGGTCATCACCGACCTGGTCGACTTCCACCGCGGATGGACATTCAGCCAGGCCGACCTGGTCGTAGCGCCCACCGAAGACGCGCGCAGGGTCGCGCTTCGCCGCCGGGTGCCGCCGGATCGGGTCAAGCTGCTCGGCCTTCCCGTCGACCTTCGGTTCCGCCCGCCGGCCCCCGGTGAGAAGCAGGCGCTGCGCAGGCGGTTTGGACTGGCCGAGGACAGGTTCACCGTGCTCGTGATCGGTGGTGCGGCAGGCGTCGGCCACCTCGCGGCCCAGGTCCGCACCCTCGCCCTCGACTCGCATCCGTGGCAGCTGGTGGTCGTCTGCGGCCGCAACGAGAAACTGCGCCGGCGGCTGCTGGAGATTCCGGCGGCCACGCCGATGTTGATTCTCGGATTCGTCGACTACATGCCCGAGCTGATGCGTGCGTGCGACCTGGTCGTGACCAAGGCCGGGCCCGGCGCCATCGCCGAGGCACTCGCCACCGGGCTCCCACTCGTCATCACAGGCTTCCTGCCGGGACAGGAGTCGCCAAACGTCGATTTCGTGGTCGGGTCACGCATCGGCTTTTTCGCGCCGAAGGAGAGCGACTTGCTCGACGAGGTCCGGGTGCTGGCCGAGGGTGGCCCGACGTGGCGCGAGATGTCTGCGAACGCCGAGGAGCTGACGCATCCCTACGCGTCTTCAGACATCGCGCGTGAGTGTCTTCTGCTGGCGGCGCGCTACAGGGCGTCGGAGCAGGCGAGCCGGTAAGGGCACAGCCGGCAGCGGCGCCGCTCCGGCTTCGAGGGAAACCGTCCGGCCCTGACGCCATCCGCGACCTCGGTGCCTCGCGCCTCGGCCTCGCGCACGAGTCCGGCGGCATTCTCGACGTGCACCGACTCGCCCGACGCCAGGTAAACCACCTCGAGGTCAAGAGGTTCGAGCCGCATCGCGGCGGTTGCCCCGAGGGCATAAAGGGCCACCTGCAGGTCGCGCTTCCTGCGCGCGATCGGCCGCCCGCTCTTGTAATCGATGATCTTCCAGCCGGCCTCGGTCTGGTCGATCCGGTCGATGACGCCGCGCAGCTTCCAACCGTCGACCGCTACCTCGAAGGGCTGCTCCAGATACGCGGGCGGAGTGTCGAATCCGCCGCGCGCGCGAAAAGCCTCGAGCTCGGCCGCGCCGTTGCGTTTGAACGCCGGGGCGCGACGCGGATCGGGGAACGCCACCGTCCGCCAGACCTCGTCGTGGATCGAGCGGAGCGCGGCCGCGGTGACGTTCTTGCCATCTCGGCGCAGCTCGCCGGCACGCCGGAGAACCTCGTGGAGGATCACCCCCTGCACCGCCTCGGCGCTCTGCACGACCGGCAGCTGCTGGACGTGCCGGTACCAGTACTGGCGCGGGCAGTCGTCGTAGGCTGCGATTGCGCTGTACGAGAGCTGCACGGTGCCCCCAATCGCCGTCGCGCGCTCGACCGGCTGCGTCGATGCGACCGTTTCAAACCCTCGCTCGACCACCACATTGGCCCCCGCCGCGCGCACCTCGTCGAGGAATCGCGACGGGCGCCACCGCCGCCCACCCTCGTAGTGAGACGCATGGGTGAGGTAGAGCAGGCGGCGCGCCCGGGTCATAGCGACATAGAGCAACCGCCGCTCCTCGGCGACCACGTCCTCGCGTCCGCGGACAAGCGGTTCGAGCACCGTCGCCGGGAGCTCGAATCGCGGCGAGCGACCCGATTGCGGAAGCCGGCCTTCGACGAGCGATGGAACGAAGACGACGTCGAACTCCAGGCCCTTGGACTGGTGGATCGTCATGACCTGGACCGCGTCGCCGACAGCTTCTGCGGCCGGTTCCTCATCCACGCCCGAAAGGAGCACCAGCTCCAGGTAGCGCATGTACGCATCGAGCGAGTGGTCAGGCGACGTCTCGCAGAACTCGGCGATCTTCTCGGCGAACCGGCTGACGTTCGCGGTCGCGGGATACCTCGACTGCTCCATCAGCTCGAAGAAGAGATCGCGCACGTCCAGCTTCT
>DASZJK010000069.1:0-3857 GCA_035948155.1 Candidatus Dormiibacterota bacterium | reverse complement strand
CGACCACCGACGCCGTCTCAACCTCCTGCTCTATTTCCGGATCGGGCGGGGGGGCGCCGCTGGACCCGTTGGCGCGCGTGATGCCGGCCCGCGCGTCCACCTTGCCCTGCACGACAAGCACCTTGTCGGGCTCGAAGAGGAGCCGGGTCTGCTCGAAGACCCGAGGGAAAAGCACTACGTCGACGGTCCCGGTCAGGTCTTCCAGAGTGGCGTACGCCATGATCTGGCCCTTTCGCGTCACGACGCGGCGCACCTCGCGCACCAACCCGGCGACGCGGACCTCGGTGTCCTGCAGAGCGCTGGTCACCTCGACCGCCTGCGTGTCCGCCAGTCTGGCCAGCTCAGCGGAAATTCGGCGCAGAGGGTGGTCGCTGAGGTAAAGACCAAGCAGCTCCTTCTCGAGGCGCAGCTTCTCGTCGCCGGCCATGGGCGCCACATCGATGGTCAACCCGTAGTCGTCGTGCGCCTCACCGACCGCGCCGACCATGTCGAGCAGCGACGTCTGGCCCGACTCCCGGTCGCGGCGTGCGCGCTCGGCCCGGCTGACGGCGTGGTCGAGCGCGGCCAGCAGATGGGCCCGATCCCCGAGCGAATCGCATGCTCCTGACTGGACGAGCGATTCGAGCACGCGCCGGTTGACGTCCTGGATCGCCGACGTTCGTTCGCAAAGATCTTCTAGAGATCTGAAGTGACCGTCGGCGTCGCGCAGCCCCACGATGCTCTCGACGGCGTGGCGGCCCACGTTTTTGATCGCGGCCAGGCCGAAACGAATCCGTGTGTCCCTCTGCGGGGGGGCCTCCCCCCCGGCCGCGCGCGGGCCGGGCAAAGCCCGTTCCCGGGCGCTCCCCCCCTCCATCGTGAAGTCGGTCCGCGACTGGTTGATGTCGGGCGGAAGCACGTCGATGTTGCGCAGCCGGCAGTCGACGATCGCGGTGGCGACGCGGTCCGCGTTGCCCTCCATGTTCACGAGCAGCGCGGTCATGTACTCGAGCGGATGGTTGGCCTTGAGGTACGCGGTCTGGTAGCTGATCACCGCGTACGCGGCCGCGTGACTCTTGTTGAAGCCGTATGACGCGAACGCCGCGATGCGGTCGAAAAGCTGCTCGGCCTGCGCCGGCGGCAGGCCCTTTCCGACCGCCCCCTGCACGAACTTCTCGCGCTGCTGCGCCATCTTCACGCGGTCCTTCTTCCCCATCGCCGACCGCAGGATGTCCGCCTCGGAGAGCTTGAACCCCGCGAGCACACGCGCGGCTTCCATGACCTGCTCCTGGTAGGTGAAGACGCCGTATGTGCTTTCGAGGATGGGCTCCAGCCACTCGTGCGGGTACTCGATGCGCTCGCGGCCGTGCTTGCGTGCGATATACGCCGGGATGTCCTGCATCGGCCCAGGCCGGAACAGAGCGATCGTGACGATGATGTCCTCGAAGCGCGTCGGCCGCATGTCCATGATCATTCGGCGCATGCCCGCGCCCTCGAGCTGGAACACGCCGTGGGTATCGCCCTCGGCTATCAGCTGGTAGGTCCTGGCGTCGTCGTACGGGATCTTCTCGATGTCGACTTCGACCCCGGTCCGCTCCTTGATCAGGCGCAGACAGGTGGCGATGATGTCTAGGTTCTGCAGACCGAGGAAGTCGATCTTCAACAGGCCGATGTCGCCGACCGCCTTCATGTCGTACTGGGTGATCACGGCTTCTCGTCCGGGCCCGTACTGGAGCGGCGTGTAGCGAACAAGTGGCTCGGGTGCGATCACGACGCCGGCGGCGTGTGTGCTGACGTTGCGTGACACGCCCTCCAGCGTCTTCGCGACGTCGATGAGGCGCTTGGCCTCCTCGCTCGACTCGTAAGCCTCGCGGAACTCGGGGACCTCCTTGACCGTGTCCTCGAGCGTCTTCGACCGGCCCTGCCAGACGGGAACGAGCTTGGCCAGGCGGTCCGTGTCACGAAGGGGAACTTCGAGGACGCGACCGACATCGCGGATGGCGGCCTTGGAGGCCATGGTCGTGAAGGTGATGATCTGAGCCACCCGGTCGACCCCGTACTTCTCCGACACGTAACGGATGACGCGCTCGCGGCCCTCGACCGAGAAGTCGCAGTCGATGTCGGGCATCGAGACCCTGTCGATGTTCAGGAACCGCTCGAAGATCAGGCCGTGCTGCAGCGGATCGAGGTTAGTGATGCCGAGGCAGTACGAAACGAGGCTGCCCGCGGCGCTCCCCCGACCGGGACCGACCATGATGCCGTTCGATCGGGCGAACTTGTAGAAGTCCCAGACGATCAAGAAGTAGGACGCGTAGCCGGTCTGCTTGATGACCGAGAGCTCGAGGTCGGCGCGCTCCCTGGTCGGCTGAGAAGGCTTGCCGTAGCGCCACTGGAGTCCCTCGTGCACCAGCTTGGTCAGGTACTCGTCCGGGGCCAGGCCATCGGGCACATCGAATGGCGGCAGCAGGGTCGCGCCGAGGTCGAGCTTCAGCTCGCACTGGTCCGCAACCTCGAGCGTGCTGGTCAGCGCCTCGGGCATGTCGGCGAACAGCTCGATCATCTCGGCCGGCGTCTTGAGGTAGTTCTCCTGCGTCGAGAACCGCCAGCGATTCGGGTCGTTGAAGCGCGCCCCCGTCTGCAGGCACAGCAGCACGTCGTGCGCCTCGGAGTCGTGGCGGTGGACGTAGTGGAGGTCGTTGGTCGCGCACAGTCGCAGCGCGAACTCAGTGCCGAATCGCGCGAGCACCTCGTTGACCTCGGTCTGCCTGTCGATGCCGTGACGCTGGACCTCGAGCAGGAAGCGGTCCTTGCCGAAGATGTCGCGGTACGTTGCGACCGACTCGCGCGCACCCTCGACGTCGCCGTCGACGATGCGGCTCGCGGCCTCGCCCTGGAGACAACCCGAGAGCGCGATCAGGCCCTTCGAGTGCTCGGCCAGTATCTCCTTGTCGATGCGGGGCTTGTAGTACATGCCCTCCATCTGCCCGACCGTGCACAGGCGCATGAGGTTGGCGTAGCCCTCGCGGCTCGCGGCGAGAAGCGTGAGGTGGTTGGGGTCGCGATCGACTCGCCCCTCGCGCAGCAATCGCGAGCGCGGCGCGACGTACACCTCGCAGCCGATGATCGGCTTGATCCTGTGCTGCACGCACGCCTTGTAGAAGTGGATCGCGCCGTACATCACGCCGTGGTCGGTGAGGCCGATCGCGGGCATCCCGAGCTCAGCCGCTCGGGCGACCATCGCAGGGATGCGGCTGGCACCGTCGAGCAGCGAATACTCGGTGTGGTTGTGCAGGTGGACGAAGGTTTCTGGGGCGTGCGGCATCGTTTGGATTGGGTGTGGCGGACCCCGACCGATAGTTTAGGTTCTCCGAGTGCGACTTCTGGTAGCGGTCGTGTTTGCCTTCATCGCGGTCGCCGCGGTCACGATCGGCGTGCTCGCTGTCGCGGGTGCACCGCCCTCCGCTTACTACTGGCCTCCCCTTGTGGTCGGGGTGACCGGGGTCGTGCTGTGCCTGGGCTGGGCCATGATCTGGCGCGACGTCGGGGCCCTGGCCGTCCTGCTCGCTGATCTGGTCGCGTTTGTGGCCATCGCTGTCGCGCAGCACAACACCCGCGCCGGGGCCGTGATCCTCGCCGTCTTCGCGGCCTGGGCGCTGGTATGGCTGCCAAACGTCACCAGAAGCCGGCGCTTCACCACCGAGATCCGCATCTCGCGCGACCCGGCCTTCGTGTTTGCGTTCGTCACCGATATGCGCAACCTGCCCCGATACGCATTGGGGGTCACATCGGTCGAGAAGCTGACCGATGGCCCGGTCGGGGTGGGCACCCAATTCGGCGTCACGATGCGCTCGGGCACCATCGTGTTTCGGGAGCTGGAC
>DASZJK010000068.1:0-11111 GCA_035948155.1 Candidatus Dormiibacterota bacterium | reverse complement strand
GCTGCCGTCGGTCGAGCGCTTCGCCGTCGTCGGGGAAGCGGCGCAGCTCGCGGGGTCGCCGCTGACTGCGGACGAGCTGAGGCAGGCCGGCTGGTCGCGCGACCACGCGCAGGCAGTCGGCGTCGCCATCAAGGACGGCGCTGTGCTTCCGATGAGGACGCACGGCGCCGCTTCGGGCCTTGCGTTCCTGCCGCTGCAGAGCGGCGTCGCAGTGCTCGCGCTCGAAACCGAGCACACGGAGGCCGCGGAGATGCGCATGCTCGCCGCGCTGATCGGCCTCGCCGACCTGCTCCTCGACCGGCGCCGCGCAACGGTCGAGGCCGAGAGGGCGCGCGGGCTGGAGGCCTCCGACAGGCTGAAGGCTGCCATCCTTTCATCGCTGTCGCACGAGCTCAAGAGCCCGATCGCGGCGCTGCGCGCGGGGTTGACCGCGCTCACCGCTCCCCAGGCCGGGCTGCAGGAAGAGCAGCGTGAGCTGCTCGGCGACCTTGACCGTCAGGCCACTCGCCTGGACCGCATGGTCGGCGACCTGCTCGCGCTGTCGCGCCTCGAGGCCGGCCTCGAGATGGAGCTCGAGGCGCATGCGCTGGCGGAGGTGGTCGGCGGATCGCTGCGCGAGATGCGCTCACAGCTGAAAGGCCACGAGGTCACCGTCCGCATTCCCGACAACCTCCCGCCGGTCGAGGTCGATGAGACGCAGCTCGGCCGAGTGTTCACCAACCTGCTGGAGAATGCGGCCGAGTGGGCGCCGGCAGACGGCGGCATCGAGGTCGGCGCCGTCGTCATCGACGACCGCGTCGAGGCGTGGGTCGAGAACGATGGGCCCCCGATCGCGCTCGCTGACCTGGAGCACGTATTCGACACGTTCTGGACGCGCCGCTCCAGCGGCACCGGTCTTGGTCTCGCGATCGTCAAGCGCGTGGTCGACGCGCATGGCGGCGTGATCCGCGCCGAGAACCGGAGGCGAGGACCTCGATTCACCCTGACCCTTCCGTTGGCGCACGTCGCCCTCAGCCGATGAGCGGTCGCGTCCTGGTGGTGGATGACGAGGTCGAGATGCAGCGCGCCCTGCGGGCGGGGCTGCAGTACCACGACTTCGACGTGCGCGCGGTCGGCACTGGGGAAGACGCGATACGGGAGGCGGCGGCGTGGCGACCGGACGTGATCCTGCTCGACCTCGGCCTGCCAGGGATGGACGGCTTCGCGACCCTGCGCGCACTGCGGCCGGCGACGCGGGCCGCGGTCATCGTGGTCAGCGTCATGCCGGGCGAGAAGGACAAGGTCCGAGCGCTCGACGCGGGAGCCGACGATTACGTGGTCAAACCGTTCGGCACGGAGGAGCTCGTCGCGCGGATCCGAGCGGTGCTTCGGCGGCAAGCGGACGTGACCACAGGCGAGCCGGTGGTGCGCACGGGTGAGCTGGAGATCGACCTCGCCCGCCGGCACGTTTCGGTGCACGGCGAGACAGTGCGACTGACGCCGACAGAGTACGAGCTGCTGCGATACCTCGCGCTCCACGCCGGCAAGCCGGTGAGCCACACGACCCTGCTGCGCCAGGTGTGGGGCGAGTACGCGGTAGGCGACAAGTACAACACGCGCTACGTCGTCGCGCAGATCCGCAAGAAGCTCGGCGACGACCCGGCGAATCCGAGGTACATCGTCAACGAGCCGGGGGTCGGGTACAGGCTCGAAGCGTAATTTTTGGCGCGTTTTGCGCAAGACGCACGCTTCACGCGCGGCGAAACGTGGGTTCTACGCAAAAAACACGGAATGGCGTGCTTAACAGGGTGGGTTGCCGCGCCACGTCGCCAACGCGATCCTGCGTTGCGTGGGCAAGCGACCGCGCATTCCACCCGAATTCAGGCTGAGGCCGTTCTCGCTCGACGAGGCGAGGGGTGCGGGCCTTTCGCTGCGGAGTTTGAGCGGGAAGAGCTGGCGACGCGTAAGCGCCCGGCTATATCGGTGGTCAGAGCTGCCGGACGATCCTTTGTCGACGCTTTCCGCGTGGCGTCGCGTCCTGCCCCCCGACGCTGTCTTCGCCGGTGCGAGCGCGGCGTGGCTCTTTGGCCTCGACGTCGAGCCGACGGATCCAGTCGAGGTCGTGGTGCCGCCGTCGTCCGGGATACGGACTCGCACCGGTCTCGTCGTGCGTCACAGCGAGATTTCGAGCGGCGATGTCGTATCGGTTAGCGGACTCAGCGCGCTATCGCTGCCGATGACGCTCGCCGAGCTGTGCATGCAGAGGCCGGCAATGGAGGCGCTGGTTGCGATCGACATGGCCGTGCAGCGACGCCTCACCGATCCGATCGCGCTAGCCAGGTACGCCGAGGCGGCAAGGGGACGGCCCGGCATGAGCCGGCTTCGTTCCCTGGCGCTTCTGGCCGCGCCGGCGGAGTCGCCGATGGAGACTCGACTTCGCTGGCTCCTGATGGAGGCTGGCCTGCCGCGGCCCGAGGTCCAGACGAACCTCGTCGACGCGTCGGCTCGATTCGTGGGCAGGGCCGACCTCTACTACCCCGCGGCTCGACTTGCCCTCGAGTACGACGGCGGCAACCATCGCGACCGGCTGATCGAAGACGACCGCCGCCAGAACCTCCTCATCAATGCCGGTTATCGCCTTCTGCGCTTCACCGCGGCTGACGTCCAGGGCCGGCCGGACGTAGTGGTCGCCCAGGTGCGCGCAGCGCTGGGCCCGAGATTCGTCCGTTCTGAGCGAAAAGCACCTTTCGCGCGCTCCAAAAGGAGTTTTTTGCGCAAGACGAACCGAATCGTCAGAGCGGCGCTGGCTACTGCTCGGCGTGGCTCCGGTTCAGCAGGTAGGCCGCGATGAACGCCACGATCACGAGACCGGGCGACCAGCCGAGACCCGGGCCGGTCGGATCGATCGATGAGAGGTCGACGAACACCGCCAGGCCGCTGATCGCGGCAAAGACCAGGACTATCAGCACGCCGCGGATGGCGCCGTGGCGCGCGAAGAAGAGTTCGAGCTCGAGCTGCCATCCCGGGCGGTGGCGCTCGTGCACGTGTCGGGTGCGAGCCGCGTGCGCGGTGATGCGCTCGCGCCGGCCCATCCGGTAGCGCGCGCTCCGCGGGAGGGTCTCGAACGGCACGTGGTCGACCTCGCGCTCACGGGGCGGCGGAACCTCCAGCGGCTCCCACAGCGGCTCGCGGCGGTAGCGGCGATACGCCACGAAGGTGAGCACGCCCAACGCAAGCCAGCCCATGAAGATGAAGGTCGAGTTGGAGATGTTCTGGAACACGAGCTGCGTGAAAACCGTCCCGATGAACAGCGCTCCGACGAGCGATAGAACGGGGATGCTGTCGCGACCGAACCTGATGTTCCAGGGCATCCGGTACGGGCGGTGCAGGCCCGGCTCGATGAAGCGCAGTCGCATCACCGAGAGGTGCGCGGAGCAGAACGCGAAGGTGGCGGCCAGCGAATAGACGGCAGCCATCAGGTCGATCTCTTTTCCGCCCGCGATCAGCCCGGGAAGAACGAGCACCGCGGCCACGATGCCGAACACGATGATCGAGACGTAAGGCGTCTTGAATTTGGGGTGCAGCCGCGCGAGGCGGTGGGGGAGAAGGTCGAAGCCGGCCAACGAGTAGCTGAGACGCGAGATGCCGATGAGCCCGGCGTTGGTGGCGATCACGAGGATGGTGAAGGCGAGAATGCCGACCCACACCTGCGCCCAGAACGCAAGCGTTTGGGATACCGCCGAGAAGCCGCCGGCGATCCCTGCCACAGGGTCAGCCTTCCACTGCGTCGCCAGGGCGGTCGTGTAGGTGCCGTCGACGAAATGCACCGGAAAGACGCTGATGCCGATGGTCGGCAAGAACGCCGAAACGAAGAGCACGGCGGCGATCACCCACCACGTCGCGAGCGGCACATTGCGTCCGGGATTCTTCGCCTCTTCGGCGAGATTGGAGATCGTTTCTATGCCGGTGTAGGTGACCATCGCGATCGAGACGCTCGCCAGGAAGCTGCCCCAGGTGGGCGCGACGCCGAGGTGAATGCTGTTGATCACGTCCTGTATGTGGAGCAAGAGGATGATGCCGAGAATCACGAGCACGAACTGCGTGATGAGGTCCGTGAATGCAAGAGCCAGGTTGATCGCGCTCGATTCCTGGATGCCGATGATGTTCACGACTACGAGGATTGCGATCAGCACGACGGTGGCAGCCACGTGGGACGCCTGGTTCTGCGTCAGCACGTGAAGCGCGGAAACGTAACTTCCGAGGAACCCGAGATAGCTGACGGCGAAGTACGACGAGATCGAGACCGTCGCCGTGTAGTTGAGAAGCTGAACCCACCCGACGATGAAGCCGATGGGAGGGTTGAAAGCCCGGCGGGCGAAGCTCGAGCTGCCGCCGGCATGCGGCAGCGCCGCGGTTCCCTCCGCGTAGTTGAGGGCGGTGGTGACGAAGATGAATCCAGCGAGGATCAGGGCGACAGGCGTCAGCCCCAGGGCGAACGCCGCCGTGACGCCGAGGGCGTAGTAGATGCTCGACCCGACGTTGCCGTAGCACGCCGCGAACAGGGCGCCGGGACCGAGCGTGCGCGGAAGCTTCGCCGGACGGCGCACGACGACTCGGAGGTCGCCAGGTCTCCGGCCCCGGCGAGCGACCGATTCAGACATCGGATCGGAGCGTAAACGATCGTCCGGCCAAACCCATACGAGATTCATACGGGTCGGCGTTAACACCCTACGGGTCTCTAACACGCCGCCTCGTACGGTCGAACCATGCGTGCGGCGTTGCTCCAGCTACCAGGTGCCAGGACGGCGAACGAGAGCCGCCAGGTTCTGCGCGCCGCCATCCGCCAGCTCGAACGAGCGGAGGTCTACTTCGACGCGGTCTCGGCCATGGAGCTGGACGATCGCGAGGCGCGCAGGGCCGTCGCTCGCCTGCGCGCGGAGACGCAGGCCCTGCGGCGCTACCTCGGCGAGCAACGGAGCGCGCTCGGGAGATGACCGAAGACCAGGTGCGGGCCCGCCGCAGGATCAAGGTCCGCGGCGGGAACCTTGGTGCCTTTCTGTGCTGGGCGGTCGTCTTTGCCGACATCGGAACTTCCGTCTACTACGTGCCGGGCTACCTGTACAGCACCGGATTCCGAACGCGCTCAGCGATTTTCGTCATCGCTGTGCTTTTCGTGTTCGCGCTTCTCTGCATCAAGTACGCCGAGGTCACGTGGCGGTATCCCGAGGGAGGTGGTGTGGTCAACGTCTCTTCGCAGGCCCTGCACCCCTTCGCCGGTCTCCTGGGCGGCATGTTCATCCTTGTCGACTACTACCTGACGGCGGCGATCAGCGCCGTCTCAGGTCTCATCTACCTGTCCGTCATCGTTCCCGTGCTGCGCCCGACTTTCGTGATCACGGTGGCCGTCATCGCGGCACTGGTCGGGCTTGGCATCTTGAATGCGCTGGGGATCAAAGAGAGCGCACGAACTACCTCGATCTTCGCCACGCTCGCGGCCGCCGGGCAGCTCGTCGTCGTCGTGGCGACGGCCGCCTATCTCGGGCCGGCCGGGATCCTTCACAGCTTCGCGGCGCTCAAGCAGGGACCGCCGATGACGCCCCTCTTCATCCTCACGGGCTACGGAGCCGCTTTTCTTGCTTTCTCCGGGCTGGAGAGCATCGCCCAGCTTGCGCCTGTGATGCGCGAGCCGCGAAGGCGCGTCGCCTACCGCGCGATGAGCGGAGTGGTGATAACCATGGCGATCACGAGTCCCTTGTTGACGCTCTGGTCAACCACCCTGCTCGGTGCCAACGACGACCCCAATCAGTTCATCTCCCTCCTCGGCGCGCACGTCGCGGGCCAGCTGGTGGGGGACTACGTCGCGATCAGCGGGGCGGTACTCCTGATCTTCGCCAGCAACACCGCGATCATCGGCGCCTACCACGTCTTCATCGCGCTGGCTCGCATGGGCTTCTTGCCCCGGGCGCTCGAGCGCCGCAATCGCATCCGATTCACACCGCACTGGGCGATCCTCGCCGCCACTGCGCTGCCGATCGTGATGGTGCTCATCCTCGGGGCAAATGTCGAAAACCTGGGCGACCTTTACGCCTTCGGTCTGCTGGGCACCTTCGTCCTGACTTGCATCAGCCTCGATGTCGTCCGCTGGCGGGAGTACAAGCGGATGTCGATCGCGCGTGCCGCTTTCTTTGCGGTGGGTCTCCTCACCACTCTTTTCGTGATCACTGCGTGGGTTGTCAACCTTCGGTACAAACCGGGAGCGACCGCATTCGGTGGCGGCCTCAGCCTCGTTGGCCTGGTTATCGGTCTCCTGACGTACCGCTACTACCGCTCTCGCCGCCCGACCGTGTTCCCGGTACCGTTCCGGCCCCAGCGCGCGGCCGAGTCGATCGCCGCCGCCCTGGGCGGAAAGCGGCTGGAGGGCGACGTCCTCGTGATCCTTCCTCACGAGCAGCTTGCCGCCGAGGCGGTCATCAACGAGGCGGCGCGCGCCGCCGAAGGTCGGGGGGCTGTGTTCGTCTATCGGGGCACTCGCCACGGCAAGCAGTACTCGGACCTCTTCGAGGTCAGCGACCCATGGCTCCGCGACTACTCCGCCCGTGACGCCTTCGCCCGCGCCGAGCAAATGTCGCGCAAGCAGGTGCCGCGCCGGCGCTACGTCTACGTGCCCGGCAACCTGCCGCGCGAGATGGTCGCCGAGGTGTGGCGCACGGTGCACCCGAAAGAGACGGTGCTCAGCGATGAGGACAAGGGGGTGCTCCCTCCGGTCGCCGTCGAACGGGTGCGCCGGCACCACACCGACGGCCAAACCGTCCTCCACATGTACACGACCAAGCGAGTGCCGACCTCCGCTACGGCGTGATCACGAGATCCTTCAGCTCGCGGGGGTAGTCGGTCATCACGCGGCATCCCTCCGCGGTGATGCGGACCGTGTCGCTGTGGCGGAACCCGCCCAGCTCTTTGATGTAGACGCCGGGCTCGACCGTGAAGACCATCCCGACCTCGAGCACAGCATCGTCGCCGCGATCGAGGAACGGCGCCTCGTGTCCCTCGAGCCCGATCGAGTGCCCGACGTGGTGCCGCAGGTTCTGCTCGACACCGAGCTCTTGCGCGAGCTGGACCACCGCGAGCTCGACCTCACCCGCCGGCACGCCTGGAGCCATCACCTCTATCGCGCGTGACTGCAGCGCAAGCATCGCGTCGAACGCACGCCGCTGCTCCGTCGTCGGCTCGCCGACGATCATCGTGCGCTCGAGCTCGCTGCGGTAGCCGTCGATGTTGCTGCCCGCACCGCTGACCAGCACATCGCCGGGCTGCACTCCGTGACCTTTCACGAACCCGTGCGGCATCGCGGTGGCGCGGCCGCCGACGAACATCGCGACAAGCCCGGTGTCGTCCAGGCCTTTCGGCCGCCAGCCGGGCATCTCGCGCACCATCTCGAACAGCGTTTCCGTGGCGGCCGGCGTATAGCACTCCATCTCGGTCTTGCCGATGGTGATAGCTCCCTGCATGCGCCGGTGCGCGCGAACCGCCCAGTCGCAGGCGAGCTGGATGCACTCGATCTCGGATGGCGACTTGACCCGGCGCAGCGATTCCACGATGAGCTCGGCGTCGAGCGGCTCGACGCCGACAAGGTCGCTCAGGCGCGGGCCGCGGTAGCCCCAGTACGGCACGTAGCCGTCGTGGTCTGCGCCCGTCCGGTCGGCGCGCGCGCCCATCTCGACCAGCACGTCCGCGACTGTTTCCATCGGGTGCTGGGCGCCGGGGTACTCGAAGTAGACGCGCACCTGGTCGAGCGCCGTCGTCGACTCGGCGTGCTCCTTCTCGACCGCTGGCACGACGAGCGACGACTGGCCGGTCGAGCCGATCACCAGCGCGATCGGACGCTCTGTCGGGATGTGATGGAAGCCAGTCAGGTAGGCGACGCGGGCGGGGTAGAAGATGCACGTCGCGTCGAGGCCCGCGGCCCCCATGCCAGCCGCTACGCATTCGCGGCGAAGCGCGTATTCGGCCTGGGAGATCGATGGGACCTGGGCCCCTCCGGCCCTGCGGGCCACCTCCCCAGCAACTGGGGAGGACGATGTCTTCCTCTTAGTACGAGGCAAGCTTGCGCATCGCCTCCGCGATCTTCTGCGGGCTGGGCATGAAGAAGTCCTCCTGGGGCCCGTTGAACGGCATGGCGGGGATGTCGGGCGCGGCTACTCTCGTCACCGGCCCATCCAGGTCATCGAACGCGTGCTGCGAGATGCTCGCCGCGACCTCCGCGCCAAAGCCCCCGGTGAGGTTGTCCTCGTGAACGACCAGCGCCTTGCCGGTCTTGCGTACCGAGGCGAGGATCGTGTCTCGGTCAAGCGGGGCCAGCGTCCGCAGGTCGACGACCTCCACACTCACGCCTTCGGCCTCGAGTTGGTGCGCAGCCTCGAGGCAGTAGTGGGTCATCAGGCCCCAGGCGAAGCAGCTGAGGTTGCTCCCTTCGCGGCGCACGACGGCGGGGCCGATCGGGATGAGGTGATCGCCGTCCCCAACGTCCTCGGTGACGAGCCGATACACCTTCTTGTGCTCGAGGAAGAGCACGGGATCCGGGTCTCGGATCGACGACTTGAGCAGGCCGTGGGCGTCGGAGGGCATGCTCGGCACGACCACCTTCACGCCCGGAACGTGGGCGTAAAAGGCCTCGATCGATTGCGAGTGGTAGAGCCCGCCGTGCACCCCGCCGCCGAAAGGCGCGCGGATCACCATCGGCACGCCCCAGTCGCCGTTGGAGCGGTAGCGAGTTCGCGCCGCCTCGCTGACGATCTGGTCGAAGGCGGTGTGGATGAAGTCGGCGAACTGGATCTCGGCGATGGGGATCAGCCCGTTCAGCGCGGCGCCTATGGCCACGCCCACGATCGCCGACTCGGCCAGGGGCGTGTCGAGCACGCGCGACTCGCCGAACCGCGCGTACAGGCCGTCGGTCGCGCCGAAGACGCCGCCCTTTCGCCCGACGTCCTCGCCCAGGACGAGCACCCGGTCGTCGCGCTCCATCTCCTCGGTCATCGCGGCGCGGACCGCCTCGATCATCCGCATCTCCGGCATCCGAAAAACATTGTGAGCGTTGCGAGATATCTCGACTGGATCGTGCCCCCAGCGCGGTAGACTCGCTGGAAAAGGGGGGAGGTCAATCACCTTCCTGGAGGTATTCCCTATTTCGTTCTCGGCTGAGGTCAAGAACGAGATGGCGGGGCTCCTACCTGCAAGGCCCTGCTGTCAGCTGAGCGAGCTGCTCGGCGTCTACTACGGCTCGCGTGGTCGTCTGCTGGGAAACCAGCGCGGCCGCTCGGCCTACTTCTCGCTGCTCCGCAACGCGGTCGCGCGCAAGGTCGTGCGGCTCGGCCGCGCAGTCGGTCGTATGGAGGCGAAGTACCAGGCCGTCAAGTCGCGCAAGCGCATGGCCTTCTTCATCGAGCTCTCGCTTCCGGCCGACCTGGTACCCGCATTCTCCAGACCACCTGTCCATGCCATGCCCGAGGCCGCATGCGACCGCAAGGCCATGCTGCGTGGCCTTTTCCTCGGCTGCGGGTCAGTCAACGCGCCCAACACGCGTTACCACCTCGAGTTCGTGGCGCCGACTGCGTCGTGGGCGACGGCGATCTTGCGCCTGATCGAGGGCTCGGGTGTCAAAGCGGGCGTGACCGATCGCTCTGGTCAGCGCGTCGTCTACGTGAAGGACGGCGACGGGATCGCGCGCCTGCTCTCGGTCATGGGCGCGAGCCGCGCCGTGATGGAGTTCGAGAACGTCCGGGTCGTGAGGTCGGTCAGCGGGGAGGTCAATCGCCGGCTCAATTTCGAGACGGCCAACATCGGCAAGACGATCGGGTCGGGTCTCCGCCAGGCCGCCGCCATCGACACGCTGGAAGCTCGTGGCGTGCTCGAGGCGCTGCCCCCGGCCCTCCAGGAGATGGCGCGCTGGCGGCGCCAGAACCCGGAGCTGAACCTTGGCGAGCTCGCAGGGCGGATGAAGCTGTCGAAGTCCGCGGTCAATCACCGGCTGCGGCGGCTGCAGCAGATAGCCGGACGCAACGGGGAGATGCGCTCGCCGAGCCCTCAACGCCGCTCCGCCTAACATTTATCGCGTTCCCAGTCCCTTCACTCACTAGGAGCGCGCCCGCATGGCACTCAAGGTAGGCATCAACGGCTTCGGCCGCATCGGCCGCAACATCTATCGCGCGGCCTGGGAGCTGAAGGCCGACTTCGAGATCGTTGCCGTCAACGACATCGGCGACGCCAAGACGTTTGCTCACCTCCTGAAGCACGACACCGCGCTCGGCACATTCGCTCCGGCGGTGCACGCGGAGGGCGACGCGATCAAGGTCGACGGTCACAACGTCAGGTTCCTCAGCCACAAAGACCCGGCCGAGCTGCCTTGGAAGGACCTCGGGGTCGACATCGTGGTCGAGTCGACGGGTCTCTTCACCGACGCAACCAAGGCGCGCGTCCACATCGACAAGGGCGGCGCGAAGAAGGTAATCATCTCGGCGCCTGCGACCAACCAGGACTACACGACCGTCATGGGCGTGAACCACACCGGCTACGACCCCAGGAAGCACAACGTGATCTCCAACGCAAGCTGCACGACCAACTGCTTCGTGCCGCTCGCCAAGGTCCTGCACGACTCGTTCGGGATCGAGCGCGGAATGATGACTAC
Source organism: Candidatus Dormiibacterota bacterium (assembly GCA_035948155.1). Taxonomy (GTDB): domain Bacteria; phylum Chloroflexota; class Dormibacteria; order Dormibacterales; family Dormibacteraceae; genus 40CM-4-65-16. The sequence continues at coordinate 451 of DASZJK010000068.1, read as the reverse complement.
GATCCACGCGTACACGGCCGACCAGAAGCTGCAGGATCTGCCGCACAAGGACCTGCGCCGTGCGCGCGCGGCCGCGGACAACATCATTCCGACGTCCACGGGCGCCAATCGCGCGGTCGCTGAGGTGATCCCGGAGCTCGCCGGGAAGTTTGCGGGCATCTCGTTCCGGGTGCCCATCCTCGATGTTTCCGTCGTCGACCTCACCGCCCAGCTCGGCAAGTCCACGACCGCCGAGGACATCAATGCCGCGTTCGAGGAAGCGGCGAGCGGCGCCCTGCGCGGCATCCTGGCCGTGAGCCACGAGGAGCTCGTGTCGTCCGACTTCAAGAACGACCCGCACTCGTCGATCGTCGATGCGCCGTCGACGACCGTGCTCGGGGGGGACTGGGCCAAGATCGTGAGCTGGTACGACAACGAGTGGGGCTTCAGCTGCCGCATGGTCGACCTCATC
>DASZJK010000067.1:0-3235 GCA_035948155.1 Candidatus Dormiibacterota bacterium | reverse complement strand
GCATAGACCGGCCCGATGCCGCGGATCATGCCCGAGCCTAGATATTTCTCGATGCCCTCGACCGTCGTCGGCGCGGTGGCCTTGAGGAACGAGGCTCTGAATTGGACGCCGTGCGTACGGTCATTTATCCAGGAGCCGCTCGTCTGGATGAACTCGCCGGCCGAGATCATCGCAGCATGGCCAACCACGGTAATGAGATCGCGCTGGCCTCGCGCCTTGACCCGCAGCACGCAGAAGCCATTCTCGGAATTGTGGAACGTGACGCGATCGACCAGGCCGGCCAAGACCTCGGTTGGCGTGCTCATCCTGGGTGGCGGCACCATCGCCGTAAGATGAACCCGAAGATCCGAGCAAGCTACCGACATCGAGCGTCCTCAAGCATGCCGTCCCAGGGCTTGACGACGAGTGCCATGCGGCAGCGCAAGGGTGACCCGATGCGACGGAGTGGTGGCCGCAGTCTGCATCGCGTAAGTGTCGGAATGATCAGCTCCCAGCGGTGTTGAATAAGGGGAGGTTTTTAAAAATGCTGATCGAACCAGAAGGGTGGCATATGGACCCGGGCCCGCCATCGTGGGATCCAGAAGCGAGGACGTTTTCCTTTTTCTTACACAAACGAGGTTGTGAGAGCGTGTTATGCTTCGTCGCGATGGATGCGCTAGAGAACGCGGTTCAGTCGAATGATCTTTCCGGGCCGGCACTAACTCGAGTATTTGATGCTCATCGGCAACTAATAGAACTCAGAGCTGCCCAGAAGTTGAACGGTGTAGAGGTCGATTCCGACAGTCCCGTGCTGGTTCGTGCTGACGACATCTGATCTGGCGTCGATCGCTGACGCACTTAGCTGTACTTGTCCTTGAATACCGCAAGAAATTCCTCAAGACGACGTGGCTGCACGCCCAAATCGCCTAGTGTCGGTTGGCATTCCGCTAAAGACCTTGTCTGTTTTCAGCAGCCTAACTTGATCACGGGTCAACGGTGGGTTTGGGAACAACTCAAGTAACCCCGCTTGCATTTCCGCCACTGCAAACGGAATAAGAAGCAGGATTCGCTGGCGATTTAATGCAGCCACCAGGAGTTCCAAGAGCGCCTTGAAGCTCTATACCTGAGGTCCCCCAAATTCTGAGGTTTTGCCGGCCGTATCAGTGCGCCTGAGAAGTTCCAACAGCCCTGCCGCCATGTCACCGACGAAGACTGGCTGGAATCTCGTCGTGCCGCCGCCGATCAGCGGCAGGACGGGACTGCTCCTAATCATGGCGGCGAGCCGGCTGAAGAAGTGATCGTCCTCCCCAAACACGAGGCTCGGACGGACGATCGTTGCCTGTGGGAATGCCGCTCGAACCGCCTCTTCTCCTTCAGCCTTTGTCCGGTCCGAGATCGCCGGAGATGTCCGGCTGGCGCCGAGGGCCGACATATGAATCATGCGCATCACCCCGTTATTTTGTGCTGCGAAAGCAACTCGGCGAGCGCCTTCGACGTGGGGGGCGCGATAGGTCTGTGTGGACGTCTCGGTCAGAATGCCGACGAGGTTGAAGACGGCTTCCGCCCCCATGATCGCACTGCCGACACTTGTGTCATCAAGCATATCCGCTTGGACAATCTCCGGTGAATTGGTCGCTTCAGCGGGCGTCTTAACACGGCCGGAATGGCGTACGGCCATGCGCACCGTCTTGCCAGTTACCCAGGAAATGGACTGCGACGGCGCTCACGACACCACCCTCACCAACGCCAAGGTGATCCCCGAAGGATACGACGTGGATCTTCAGCGGGTACTGATCGCCAGCAGAGACCCGAGAGGTCTCTCGCTCGATATGCTCAGCCTCGCCACCTTCCTCTACAAGAATGAGGAAAAGACGGGCCCGCGGCTCGCGAATCGCCGCGGAATTTACCAGCGACGAATAATTCGCCACGCCCCCTTGGCAGCAGTTGAGGGGGCTCGTGGCCTCGGGCCGCCAGGCATCGCGACGTGCTGAGATCTCCAGCGAGACACAGACCCGCTGCCCGGCATGGCCCTTTGTCGGAGCTCTGTGGGGTCAGAGGGGCTGCTCAGCAGTTTAATCCCTGGGTCCGTTCCGACCAGGCGCGGCCTCTCACCCTCGTCAGCAGCAGCTGGCGGGAGTGGAGGCCATAGGAGAGGGCACCCCGCCCCCCCTGACCTGGAAGGAGTTAATGAACTCATGACTACCCTGATGCAAGCCCACCGCCAATGGATGAGCCGGGCACCGGACGAGCGCTTCACCAGCCTGCTCGATATGCAAGCTTTCAAGCGCCGGCTCCGGGACAACAGCCGCTCCCAGGTGATCAGCAGCCGTGGAATAGCCGTGCGTCCCGTCGAGGACGACGCCCGCGCGCTGCAAGTCATGGGATCGGCAACGGCCTTCCAGCGGTGGCGCCGACGCATTGGTCATTCGGGCAACTCTGCAGTCTCGCGAGCCCCGGCAACTCGCCGGCCAGCTACTTCCGCGAGACCCAGATGCCCGCCCCGATGATCGCGGATTGCCTCAATTACAATCTGCGCTTCACCCGTGGCATCGAAGACATCGGCGTCCTCCTCACCACGAACGAGGACGGCGGTGTCAACGAGCTCCGGTCCGTCAACGGCCCCAACTACGGACGCATTTACGATGCAGATGTAGTCGACACCCTCGTCGAGAAATTCGGCGACGGCGTCTCAGGGCAATGGCGCGTGCCGGGCGAGTTCGGCAGCCGAGTGACTGTCACGAAGGACAACACGACCCTCTACGCGAGCGATCGCGACATGTTCGTGTTTCTCGCCGACGAAGAGAACCGCATCGAGCTCCCCAACCGCCGTGCAGGCAGGTTTGGGTCGTTCCCCCGCGGCTTCTTTGTGTGGAACTCTGAGGTCGGCAAGACGACGCTCGGAGCCGGCTTCTTCCTCTTCGACTATGTCTGCTGCAACCGGATCATCTGGGGCGCAGACCAGCACGCCGTAAGCGTTCGGTGAGCGGGCCAGCTTAGGCGGCAGCGCGGGTGGCGTCGATCGGTTGCCAGTTCCAGGGCAGGAGTTCGGCGAGGCGGCGGGCTGAGTGGTCGGCGATGCGGGCGAGCACGTCGGCGAGATAGTGCTGCGGGTTGAGCCGTTGAGCTTGGCGCTCTCGATCAACGAGTAGAGCGCAGCGGCGCGGCGGCCGCCGGCATCGGAGCCGGCAAACAGATAATTCTTGCGGCCAATGGCGACACAACGCAGAGCGCGTTCGGCGGGATTGTTGTCGAGCGC
>DASZJK010000066.1:0-1841 GCA_035948155.1 Candidatus Dormiibacterota bacterium | reverse complement strand
GAGGCGCCGTCCGCAAACAGGAAGGTGGGCGTCCCGAAAACGCCGTGTGCGGCGACCGCCTCGCGATGGTCGTGGGCCACGGCGTCGAGGATGTCGGGTGCACTCAGGTCGGCGGAGAACCGTTTGAGGTCCAGGCCCACGTCGGCGGCGACGCGGATGATCACGCTCTCGTCGTCGAGGTCCAGCCGCTCGCGGTGCCGCGCTTCGAGGAGGGGCATGTGGAGGTCATCGAAGCGTCCCTGCCGGCGAGCGGCCTCCGCAGCTTTGAAGGCCAGGCGGCCGCGCACCATTTCCGACGCGGGCGCGTTCCACAGCGTCCAGCCGTCATTCTTGGAGTTCACCTGCGTGAGTGAGAAGTACCGCCAGCGGACCTCGATCGGCCTCGCGCCGGAGCTGCGCACGTCCTCGAGCATGCCTGCCACGCGGTAGACGAACGGACACAGGTAGTCGAAGAAAACGTCGAAGTTGAGGGGCGTGACCACTGGCAAGGTTCCAACGCAGGTCCGCCTGACCCGTATTCCAGACAGCTGGGCGTGGATCTGGTCCGACGTTCTGATCCGCCTGGTTCCGTTCGCGCTTGCATACACGGCCGCCGTGGCGCTCTCGAAACACGCCGCCTGGCTTGGGCTGAGCCTCGGAGACCTGCCCGCGCAGATCCTGTTTGCCGTTGTCGCCGTCCCTGTGATGTTCGCCGCGGCCGTCGCGGTCCAGCTCGTGCTGACCCGGCGGCGCGGCGTCCTCAGCGTTCCCGCAGGTGCTGACGACGCCGGGTTGCAGGCTGCGTTCTACGCCGTGAACGGCCCGATCGAGGAAGCGTTCTTTCGCGGGCTGATGCAGGGCGGGCTGTCGGTCCTGTGGGGCCCGCCGCTCGGCTTCGCGATCGCGACAGCGGTGTATGTGCTCTACCACCGGCTCGGCCGCTGGCCGTGGGAGGACACGTTCGCCACAGCGTTCGTCGGGGTCCCGATGGGCCTCGCGTTCTGGCTGCTGCCATCTCCGCCTTCGCTGCTTGGCGTGTCGCTCGCGCACATCGCCGCGACGTGCGGCTTTCTCGGACCCGGGCCGTATCTGCTGCGCAGGCTGCGACTGATCTAGATGATCGCGCTCGACCGCCGGCAGAAGCTGATCCTTGTCTGGGCCGGCATCGCCGTGATCATCACCAACTTCCAGGGCAACATCCTGGTCCTCGCGCTGCCCGCGATCGCCAGGGAGTTCCACGCGAACACACTCGGGCTCGCCGAGCTGGGGTCCGTGCTGGCGCTCGGCACGCTGGGTGCGCTCCCGCTCGCCACGCTTGCCGACCGATTCGGACGGCGCCGGATGATCGCCGTCGGCGTATGCGGGTCATCGCTGGCGAACCTGATCAGTGGTTTCGCCGGGTCGCTGGCGGAGCTGGCTTTCCTGAAACTGTTCGCGGTTACGTTCGAGGTCCTCGTCGTCGGCGTGGTCACCGCGCTCATCGTCGAGGAGGCCCCCGTCGAGCACCGTGGCACGGCGGTGAGCCTCATCGCCTTGCTCTCGGGCTTGGGCATCTTCATCGTCGTCGTGGCCTACCCGCTCGTGGCGCCGCACTGGCGCTGGCTCTTTTACGCAACAGGAGCCGGGATCGTCTTCTCGCCTTTGATCTGGTGGCTGCTGCCGGAGAGCAGGACGTGGCAGCGCGTACGCGTTAGCGGCTCGGCGCTGCGCGTGCTACTCGCGCGGCCGTGGCGGCGCCGGATCGTGATCCTCGCCACCATGACGGGTCTGCTCTCGGTCCTGCTCCAGCCCGCCGGACTTCTGTACACGGTGTTTGCCTCCTTCGACCTGCACTGGTCTGCCGCGGCGATCAGCCTGCTGAT
>DASZJK010000065.1:0-2101 GCA_035948155.1 Candidatus Dormiibacterota bacterium | reverse complement strand
CGCCTGGTGCGCGGCGATTTCCTCGAGCGGTTCGAGGTCGACGTGGTGTCGTTCGACAGGCACGAGGACGCGGTCGGCGAGCATCCCGTAGTCGTGGCGTGCCGCCGCACGCTCCTTCGCGTCCGAGTCGCGGAGCAGCGTAGCGTCGCGTGTGTCGACCAGCAGCATCTGTCCCGGGCCGAGCCGGCCGCGCTCGACGACGTCCCCGGGGGCCATCGTGACGACGCCCGCCTCCGACGCGGCGGCGACGACTCCATGTCTCGTCCTTTGCCAGCGCAGCGGTCTCAGGCCGTTGCGGTCCAGCGCCGCGCCAACGACGACGCCATCGCTGAACGCAAGCGCGGCCGGGCCGTCCCACGGCTCGAAGCGGATCGATTGGTAGCGGTAAAAGTCACGCACCGGCGCGGCGAGGTCACCGCGTCCTTCCCACGCGTCGGGCACGAGGCTCATCAACGCCTCGCTGACCTCCCAGCCGCGATGCACGAGCAGCTCGAGCGCGTTGTCGAGTGACGCCGAGTCCGAGCCTTCGCTCCAGATCGCCCCCCTCAGCTCGGGCCCGAGCTCGGCCTCCCGCGCGCGCATCCACGCGCGGTTTCCGGTGATGGTGTTGATCTCGCCGTTGTGGCCCAGCATGCGGAACGGCTGCGCCAGCCGCCAGTCGGGCATCGTGTTGGTCGAGTAACGCTGGTGGAAGACCGCGAGGCGGCTCTCGGTCCTGGGGTCGCGGAGGTCGAGGTAGAAGTCGGCGAGCCGCGTGCCCGCCATGAGTCCCTTGTAGACCAACGTGCGGCTCGAGCAGGACGGGATGTACATGCGCACGCCTTGGGCCTCGGCGTCCCTTTCGATGCGGCGCCGCGCGAGGTAGAGCTCACGCTCCCATGTCTCTTCGTCGAGGTCGGGACCTCTGATCAGGCCGTGCCAGATTGCGGGCATGGTCGCCCGCGCCTTCTCCCCGAGGGACCCGACGTCAACGGGGACGCGCCGCCAGTTCGCGACGCGCACGTGCTGCTCGACGATTCCGCGCGCGCGGTCGTCCCAGTCGAAGAGCACGACGACTGCATGCTTCCCGAGCAGGCGGTGTGGGACCTGGAGGAGAAGGCCCGCGCCATCGCCGCTCTTGCCGTCGGCGTCCAGGCCGCCGCGGTGGGCAAGCCGCGCCAGGGCCTGCACTCCGAGCTCGACGGCCTCGTGGCCTAGCTCGGGCGTTGCGACGAAGCCCATGCCGCAAGCCGCGCGGGAGGTGGGCAGGTCTCCTGCCCACGCAAGACGTGTTCGGGGAAGGGCGGAGGGCACTAGCTCGGAAGGCTACGGGTGGTCGCCAGGGCTGGCTAGTGCGCCATGCACAAAAATGGCGCGAATCTTGTTATGCGATCGCTACATGCCGAGGAGGGATTGGACCCGCAGCGCGACCGATAGGTTGAGCCTAGTCTCGGGGTCCTCGAGGTCGAGCCCTGTGATCTCGCGGATGCGGTCGAGCCGGTAGCGCAGCGTGTTCGGGTGCACGCGCAGGCGCTGCGCCGCCTGCTGCTGCTCGCCGGTTTCGAGGTAGGCACGCAGCGTCGCGACCAGCGCTCCCTTGCGCGCGCTGTCGTGCTCGATCAGCGGCCCCAGGTGGCGGCGGCTGTAGTCCACGAGTCTCTCGTCGCTGATCGCCGCCAGTAAACCCGTGAGCCCGAGCTCGGGCACAGCGACCACCTGGCCCCACCTCTTGAAGCGGGCGAGCGACTCCATCACCGATGTGACCTCGCGAAGAGCGCCCGCGACGCCCGACGGCGCCTCGATCGGAGCGCTGAATCCCACCGAGACGGTGAATCCGGGCTTCCAGTCCGTGATCGCCTGACGGATCTGCAGGCCTAGGGCATGGCTGCGCGCCTGGTGATCGGCGACCTCGGTGCCGAGCGGAAGCAGCGCCACCACCTGGTCCGAACGGCCCTGCAGCAAAGCCCGCGGGTACGTCGTGCGCACGACCGCGGTCACGCGACGCAGGAAGTCGCGCTTAAGCGCCTGGATGGCGTCTTCGGAGATCTGCCGCGCCTTGTTGAAGCCGCGGAAGTCGTCGATGTCGACCAGCACCACGATGTGGCTGCCGTGCAGCGGGTAG
>DASZJK010000064.1:0-2408 GCA_035948155.1 Candidatus Dormiibacterota bacterium | reverse complement strand
CCGTAAGTGCGCGGCCGGTGGTTGACCGGCAGCTCTGTGATCCGCGCACCCACCGTGTCCGCGAACACCGGGATGAACCTGTGCATCTCGCCGTACAGCCTCACGTCCTCGATCACCTCGCGCCGGTAGGCCTTCAACGTGCATCCGAAGTCGCTCAGCTGCACGCCGGTCACGCGGGCGATGAGCCAGTTCGCGACCCGGGACGGCAGCACGCGCGAGGCATCGTCCTTGCGGTCACGCCGCCAGCCGCTGACGACGTCGTATCCCTCGTCGATCTTGTCCAGCAGGTGCGGGATGTCGTGCGGGTCGTTCTGCATGTCGCCGTCGAGGAAGACGAGGATCTCGCCGCGGCTGTGGTCTATGCCGGCCTGCACGGCCGCGGTCTGACCGAAGTTGCGCCGGAAGCTGACCACGCGCACGTGCGCATCGCGCTCCGCGAGCTCGGCGAGGCGCTCGGTGCTGCCGTCGCGGCTGCCGTCGTCGATGTACAGCACCTCGAAGGTGCGACCCATCCCCTCGAGCACCCCCATCAGCTCCCGATGCAGCGGCTCGATGCTGTCGATTTCGTTGTAGACGAGCACGATCACGGAGACGTGCGGCACTTCAGCGGCCTGCTGGCGGGCCATGACCCGGATTATGGCTTGATAAGCTCGGCCCCGAATGTCGTCCGAAGCCGCCGCCATCGCGGTCGCGTCGCGCGAATCCGCGCGGACAGAAGCGTGGTGGGTCTATCCCACGATCCCGATGCTCGCGGCCGCGCTCGCGTTCGCATGGTTCCTGCACGGCGTGCTGGAGCGCATGTACGGCCTCACCAGCGACGCGTGGGATCTCGCCTACGACCAGCAGGTGATCTGGGGAATCACGCAGGGCGACTGGTTCTACTCGAGCTTCGCGCGAGCGAACTTCCTGGGCGTGCACCTCGAGCTCATATTTCTTCCGATCGCGGCGATCGAGAAGCTGTGGCCGAGCCCGATCGTGCTGGCGATCATCTCCGCGGCGGGTCTCGCCGCCGCGGGTCCTGCGGCCTACCTGTTCTTTCGGGCGATGCTGCCGGCGGAGCGCAAGGAGTCGGCGTGGCTGGCGGTGGCGCTCGCCGCGCCCGTCCCATTCTGGGCCGCGATCCAGGAAGCCGCGCGGGACTTCTTCCACCCCGAGAACATGGCGCTCGCGTTCGCGCTCGTCGCGGCGTACGCCGGGTTGCGCGGCAAGCGCGTGCTCATGTGGTCGTTCGTTCTGCTCGACCTCGCGTGCAAAGAGGACCAGGTCTACACGGTGGCGGTGCTCGCGCTGTTCCTGCGCGTCTACGGCGCGCCCGAGATCAAAAAGCACTGGCGCTTCGTCCTCTACCTCGCCGGCGTGTGGTTCCTCGTCGGCACCGGCATCGTCCAGCAGCACCTGCGCGCGCCCAACGGCTACACGGACTTTGTCTACTACAGGTGGCTGATCCACCTCGACCCCAACGTGCCGGTCTCGTGGCAGGCGGTCGCGGAGGCGCTGGTCCGGCCGGATGCGCTGTTGATGGTCGCCGCGATCATCGCGTCGATGTTCGCGCTGCCGCTGCTCGCGCCGCGATGGCTCTTGTTCGTGATCCCGCCCTACCTGGCCAACGTGCTCAGCGAGCACATCCCGCAAAACACGCTCAACCTGCACTACGTCCTTCTACTGATGTTCCCTCTGATGGTCGCCGGAGGCATCGGCGCACGGCGGCTGATGGAACGGAAGCGGATCAGGCCCGCGATGGCGATCGCAATCGCTCTGCCTGCGCTGATCATCGGCTGGGGCACGGGCGGATTCCCGCCAGCGCTGCTGGCCTGGAACTCCGTCTACGAGAAGCCCAACGCGGTGGCCGAGCTGCAGCAGGCCGCGTCGGTGATCCCGGCTGACGCGCCGGTCAACGCCGACGCCGGCCTGGACATCTGGCTTGCGAACCGCCCGATCATCAACGACTTCCCTGACATGCTCGACTCCAGCTCGTACGTCGTCATCGACCGCGACTACTACCTCGGCGACAACACCAACCGCGCCAAACGTGACGCGGCGGCAGCCGCCTTGCCCACAAGCGGCCGGCGCCTGCTGTACGACGACGGCCGCTTCCAGGTGTGGAGCCCGGTCGGGGATCAGTAGCCGGCGAAGGACCCTCGCGTACTCTTAGGGGTCACCATGGCGGTGGCAACTTCGGTCCTGGAGCGCCTCCATCAGCTGTTCGAGCAGCGAATCGTGATCCTCGACGGCTCTATCGGCGTGCTCCTGCAACGCAAGGGCCTCGATGAGACTGGCTACCGCGGCGAGAGGTTCCGCGACCACCCCAAGCTCCTTCGCAACGACGCCGACGTGCTCTGCCTTTCGCAGCCGGAGATCGTCCTCCAGCTGCACCGCGACTACCTCGATGCGGGCGCGGACATCATCAC
>DASZJK010000063.1:0-7277 GCA_035948155.1 Candidatus Dormiibacterota bacterium | reverse complement strand
GCTCAACGCGGACGCCGACGATGAGACGCTCGCCGACGCCATCGTCGGCGTCGAGGTCATCGTGTTCGCAGCGCAGACGGTCGCGCCCGGACGACGCCTACGCTACCGCCGGAACGAACCCCGCCAGCTGTCAAGGGTCCTACGCGCTGCGCATCACGCAAGAGTTCGCCGCCTGGTCCACGTGTCGACCGCCGACGTGTTCGGACCCGACCACTTCGCGCGCGTCACCGAGAAGTCGAAGGTCAAGCCTGCGCACGCCTTCGAGAAGCAAAAGCTATACGAGGAGGAGTGGCTGCTCGCGAACGCCGGCGACCTCGAGGTGGTGATCATCCGCCCGGCGCGGGTGTTCGGCGCCGGCGAGGACTGGCTCCTGCCTCGTCTCATGGCGACGGCGGTGCGCGGCCGCGTGTGGCTACCTGGCGGTGGACGCGCCAAGCAGACATTCGTCTCGGCGGAAGACGTCGGCCGCGCTTGCCTTGCCGCTTCCGACCGCGGGCGCCCGGGCCATCGCTACCTGGTCGGTGGCTTCGACTCGACCTGGCGCGACTACCTCACCTCAGCGGCACGCGCGGTGGGCTTTGCCGCCGACATTGCGTCGATCCCGTACGACCTCGCGTACGCGCGGTCCCTCGCGGCGGAGACGATCACGCCGCAGAGTGCGGCGGTCTGGCCGGGCCTGCTGGCGATCGACGTCTTGGGCAAGCCGCACTACTACGACGACTCATACTCGCGCCGAGAGCTGACCTGGTCTCCGTCCGTCGGCAGTTTCGAGCAGGAGATGCCGGCCATGGCCCCGTGGTTGTCACGCCTGCCGGAGGTGGCCGCCGCGCTCCGGGAGACGCCGGATCCTGCGCCGGAGGCTATTTCACCGCGAGGCAGGTGATCGTCTTGAAGACGCCGTCGATCTTCTGAATCTTGTCGACGATCAGCGAGCCGATGGAGTTGACGTCCGGTGCTTCGCAGACCGCGATCACGTCGTACTCACCGGTGATGGCATCCGCCGCGGAAATCCCCTGGACCCCTTCCATCCTCTTGGCCACCTCGAGCGCGCGCCCCGGTGACGCGTTGATCAGGACGTAGGCCTTCATCGGTTCACCCCCAATCAGTTGCGTGGACGGCGTTGCCTCAGCGTACTGTCTTTTTCTTCGGCCTGCGCTTGTCCGCGATGTGCTGCGCGAGCTTCTTCAAGCCCGGGTTTACGGAGATGACCTTCGGCCCCCTGACCTTCTTGTCGCGCGCTTTGTTGCGGGCGCTCTCGCGCGGCGCGACGCGGTCGAGCTCGTCGCTCATCCCTATGTGCCCGGCGGCGCCGCCGTGCCCGGCGGCGCCTGCGGCGCGACCGGATAGGCATACGCCGGCGCGTAATCGATGTCGAGCCGGCGGAAAGCCAGCGTCCAGTAGGTCGACATCACCGCGCCGACGAACCCGTACACGACCACGAAAACCGGCACGAAGAGGATCGTGACCGCGCCCGCTGCGACCAGGCCGGCGACCGAGCCTCCAGAGCCCGCCACCGAGGCAAGCGCTGCGAACGGGGCCACCACCACCGCCCCGACGCAGGCCAGCGCCAGGCCGACCACAAGCGCGACCCCGATCGACAGCAGCCAGACCAGGAGCGTGCGCCCGAGCCGCTTCAGCAGCAGGCGGTGAGCGCGGGCGATCGCCGGGATCGCCTTCAGCTCCTCGAGGACGACAGCCCGCGTGCCGAGGCGGTCGAGGAAAAAGAGGTACGTCCCGTAGACGATCCAGATCGTGCTCAAGAGCAAGGCTGTGAGGATCAGCGGCGCGACCGCGCGGACATTCTGGTTGACCAGGGCGTCGACAAGAGCGAAGACCCAGCCCGCGATCAAAAGAAGGAGAGGGAGGTTCAGAGCGAGCAGCAGGAGACGGAAGCGCACGATGACCCACATGGTGTGGACGCCCACGCGCCACGCCGGGCCCAGGCCAAAGGGACGCTCAGCGTCGTGCTCCGCGGAGGCGCGGACGGTGGCGCCCTCGCAGACGGCCGCGACGATGAAGAACGCGACGGCCACCACGAGCCAGATCACAGCCAGCGCGACGATCAATCCGACGTGGTCGCCGACCCACGTCGTCACCTGGTCGCGGACGGCTCCGACGTCGAAGGACCGATTCGTGGAGCCCGTCGTTGTTTGCGAGTAGTTGAAGCTGAAGCTCGCCTCGCCGGAGAAAAAAGCGAGCAGCCACAGGTACTTGTGGTCCCACGCGATGCGGAACGAGCGCGTGACGATCTGCCAGTACGGCATTGCTAGAAGTTCGCGGGCACCACCGCGCGCTTGTGGATGCCCGAGCCGAGCAGCCTGTCACCCTCGTGGCATTCGACGTCGAACATGAGCTTGTTGCCCTTCACCTCGGTGAGGCGAGAGGTGACCACGATCGTGCTGCCAGGCGCGGTCGGCGCGAGATGCCGGACATGAACTTCGTAGCCGACGGTGGTGTGGTTGGGTGGAAGCAGGCGTTCTACGGAGCGATGGCTTGTCCACTCCATGAGACCGATCATGGCCGGCGTCGCGAACGTGCCTTTCCCTCCGACATGGTGGGTCAGAAGGTTGCCTTCGACGACGCGCTCCATGCGACCCTCGATTCCGGGCCGGATCCCCTCGAGAGTGTCCACCATATAGATTGTCGTTAATGGCCCGATCAGTCGTCAGAAAAGCCATCTTTCCGGCCGCGGGTCTTGGCACGCGCTTTTTGCCCGTGACCAAGGCTCAGCCCAAGGAGATGCTTCCGCTCGTCGACAAGCCGACCATCCAGTACGGTGTCGAAGAGGCGATCGCAAGCGGCATCGAGCAGGTGATCATGGTCACGGGCGGGGGCAAGCGCGCCATCGTCGACCACTTCGACCGCTCGCTGGAGCTCGAGCACTACCTGGAGGAGAGAGGCAGGAGCGACCTTCTCCACATTCTCGCCGAGGTCGATGAGCTCACCAACCAGGTCGTCATCACCTACATCCAGCAGAAGGAGCCACGCGGTCTCGGACACGCCGTGTGGACGGCCCGGCTGCTGGTGGAAGGGGAGGCCTGCGCGGTCCTGCTTGCGGATGACGTCATCCTCAACGACGGCGAACCCTGTCTGAAGCAGCTCATCGACGCACACCACAAGACGGGCGCGACGGTGCTCGCCGTGCGCCGGGTGCCCAAGAGCGAGGTGAGCAGGTACGGCATCATCGCCACGACCGGCTCCAGGGGCGGCATCTACGAGGTCAGCGACGTGGTCGAAAAGCCATCCCTGGCGGACGCACCGTCGGACCTGGCGGCGCTCGGTAGGTACGTGATCCTGCCGGCCGTCTTCGACGAGCTGGATCGGGGCGAACCAGGCGCGGGCAGGGAGATCCAGCTGGTCGACGCGATCAAACGCACGATCGGACAGCACCCCGTGGTGGGAATCGAGTTCGAAGGCGACTACTACGACACCGGCACCATCCCGGGCTACCTGAGGGCCAACCTGACCCTGGCGATGAAGCGGGAAGGACTCCGGGAGGAGCTGGTTCCCTTGCTGCAGGAGCTGCTGGCCAGCTCGCCGGAGGGTCTCTCGACCCGGAGCTAGGCCTCGGCCGGGCAGCCCTCGGCGAGGGATTCGGCGATCCAGGCGGCCGAGATTCGGGCGAAGCGCCGAGCAGCGGAGCGAGCGCATCGTTCATGCGTAAGCGAGCAGCGCAGAAGCTGAGCCCGAAGATCGGTCGCATTGGGCGCCGAAGCTCCGCCGAGGGTCTGCTCGGACGAGGCCTATAATCGAATACGCTCAATGAGCCGTATCCCCGCCCGAGTGAATTACCTATGGCTGTTTCTGGACGAAGAAGGTTCGACGACGACAAAGTTGTTCGGTATGAGACCGCGGAGAAGGACTTCGAGGTCGAAGTCTCGCGCACCCTCAACAAGTGGTGCGTCACCGTCTACCAGCAGCCGGACCGCCAGATCCTGGTTCAGGACTTCTTCCCGGAGCGTTGGAAGGCGCTCGCGCGTGCGCAGGACTTCATCCGGCTCCTGAACCAGCGCAAGAAGAAGGAAGAGGAAGGCTCCTCGTCCGACGACGACTTCTAGTCAATCGCTAGAATCGACGACTCGTGAACTGGGGCGTGCTGCGCGGAGAATGGGGGGCGGTGACGTTCGTGCTCACGGTCATCGCGGGCATGATCGTCGTGCCTCTTGCGCTCTACTTCGCCAACGTGGCGCCGGGCGCCATCGCAACGCCGACCATCTCGAGCACCAGCAGCGCACGCGCGAGCAGCATCACGTCCAGCTCGGCCTCGAGGACCTCGCCTACGCCTTCGCCGAGCGCCTCACCTTCGCACTAGGGACAGGCCGCTAGGCGCTTAGCGAACCCCAGAGCAGCCGCTCGCCGTTCGGCTGGACGATTCGGTCCAGCGGCAAGGTGAACTCGGCGATCGACTTGCGGTCCGAGCTGACGCGCATCTCGATCACGTCGGACAGACGCAGATGGGCGACCGTGGCGCAGTCGTGGAGAAATGTGAACACGACCGGACGAACGAGGTTGACGACGTAGTCGGCGATCCGCGCGCCGTCGTTCAGCACCCGGCCCTCGCCGACGCTCCGATCACGAAACGCCAGGATCACCACATCGTCACTTAGCATCACCGGCTCGGTCCACGTGTACGTCGTGGCCTTGACGCCGCGGAGCTGCTGAAGGACCTCCGCCAGGCGTCGCATCGGGGGTTGCGGACCCTCGAAAAGCAGCGGCACGTCGCGCTGCGGCTCGTTGAAGCGCTGGGCCCGGTACTGGGCCGTGAAGCCGAGGTCCGCCAGGCCCGCGAACGGCGCCGGGACCTTGATCGTCATCTCGCCAAGATGGGAATTGCTGCGACGCATGCTGGAACTGGACTCTTCCATACCGTATTAACGCACGGCGTACCGCCGAAAGTCTCGTCCGAACGTGGTATTGAATTTACGTGCCGCTTTCTGGAATCCGCGTCCTCGACCTGACGCGGCTCCTACCTGGCGCCTTCTGCACGATGCTCCTGGCGGACCAGGGCGCCGATGTGATCAAGGTCGAGGAGCCTGGTTCCGGCGACTACATGCGGTGGACGCCGCCTCTCGTTGAGGGCCTGAGTGCGCTTTTCGACGCCATCAACCGCAACAAGCGCAGCGTCGAGCTCGACCTCAAGTCGGAACGGGGAAGGGATGCGCTTCTGCGGCTGGTCGCTACGGCCGACGTCCTGGTCGAGGGCAACCGTCCCGGCGTGATGGACCGGCTCGGCCTCGGCTGGAAGGTCCTGCACGAGCGCAACCCGAAGCTTGTGATGTGCTCGATCACGGGATACGGCCAGGAGGGACCGCTCGCATCGCGCGCCGGGCATGACCTCAACTACATGGCGATCGCCGGCGCTTTGGGCCTCAACGGCGAGCGTGGCGGCCCGCCTGTTCCTCTTTCTGTGCAGGTTGCGGACGTTGGTGGTGGCGGGCTGCAGCCGGCGGTCGAGATCCTCGCCGCGCTGGTCGCAGTGCAGCGCGGTGGCGAGGGACGCTGGATCGACGTGGCGATGACCGACGGCGCCGTCCGCTGGCTCGCGCTCGCATTTGCCGCACATGAGCACGGAGAGCGCGTCGCGCGCGGCGACCAGCGCCTCGCCGGGCGGTATCCGTGCTACCGCGTTTACGAGTGCGGCGACGGTCGTTACTACAGCGTCGCCGCGCTCGAGCCGAAATTCTGGAGCGCGTTGTGCGAGGCGATCGAGAGGCCGGACCTGGTCGACGCGCAGCTCTCCGAGGACACGAGCGCGCATCGCTCGATGGAGGAGGTCTTTCGCTCGCGCACCCGTCATGAGTGGGAGGAAATCCTCTCGGCGATCGATGCTTGCTGCGAGCCGGTTCTGGACCTCGACGAGGTCGCGAAGCATCCGCAGGTGATCGCGCGCGGTCTCTTTCACCGCACGGGGCGGGCGCCGCGCCTCGGCGAGCACACGGAGGAGGTGCTCAGAGAGGTCGGACTCTAGCCCAGACCTCTTCCACCTGGCGGCGCGTTTCCTCGAGGCCGCCGTCGTTGTCGATGACGAAGGTTGCGAGAGGTCGCTTCTCGTCGATCGGCATCTGCGCCGCGAGCATCGAGCCTGCGCGGTCGGGCGAGAGGCCGCGCTCCTCGACCAGCCGCTCGACCTGGGTCTGTGGCCGCGCGTAGACCAGCACCGTCGCGCTGAAGAGGTCCTCGAGCCCGTTCTCGAACAGCAGCGGTACGTCCTGTATGACGACCTGCGCGCCACGATCGACCGCCTCGGCCGTCCGCGCGGTCATCCACTCGCGCACGCGTGGATGGACGATCTTGTTCAAGCGCAGCCTCGCCGCGTCGTCCTTGAATACGAGGTCGCCCAGTCTTTTGCGGTCGATCCGTCCGTCGCGAACGTACTGCCGGCCAAATGCGTCGACGATCGCGTCGAATCCCTCCGTGCCCGGCGCGTACACCGCGTGCGTCGCTTCATCTGCATCCACGACGGTCGCGCCGAGGTCGGCAAACATGCCTGCGACGGTCGACTTGCCCGACCCCACGCCGCCGGTCAGCCCAATCAGCTTCAATTTTCAGTGGATGGCTGACGAGGAGAAATTCGACGCGGTCGTGGTCGGCGCCGGACCGGCCGGCACCGCCGCCGCGATCACCATGGCCAAAGCCGGGCTGCAGGTCGCGTTGCTCGAGCGCGGAGCCAAGCCCGGTTCGAAGAACGTCATGGGCGGCATCCTCTACAACTGGTACCTCGAGAAGATCGTAGGCGACGACTGGAGGCAGGCCCCGCTCGAGCGGCCGATCATCGAGGAGCGCCGGTGGCTCATGACGCCGCAGGCTTCGATCGGCCTCGATTACAAGAACCTCCGCAACCGCCCGCATCCGCACTCGTACTCGGTGCTGCGCGCGCGGTTCGACCCGTGGTTCGCCGAGCAGGCGGAGAAGGCAGGCGCGCTGGTCGTGACAGAGACGGTGGTCGACCGGCTGATCACGAAGAACGGCCGCGTCATCGGTGTCGGCACCGGCCGGGGCGACGATCTCTACGCGGACGTGACGATCGTTTGCGAAGGCATCGGGCTCGGGACCGGGCTGCTCGAGAAGACCGTGATCGACGGCAAGCCTCTGCGCCGCAAGTTGCGGCCGGACGAGGTCGCGATGGCGGTCAAGGAGATCATGCAGCTCGACTCCGGCCTGATCGAGGAGCGCTTCAACTGCGAGTCCGGCGAGGGTTGCACCGTCGAATGCTTCGGCGACTCGACGATGGGCATGTCCGGGTTCATGTTCATCTACACCAACCGGGACACCCTTTC
>DASZJK010000062.1:0-2331 GCA_035948155.1 Candidatus Dormiibacterota bacterium | reverse complement strand
GTGCGCCATCAACACCTTCGTCGGCATGTCGATCGACCTCAACACGTACGCGCCGCGGCTCAGCTTCCGCACGGGCGGCCTCTCTGGACCGGCGATCCGCCCGCTCGCCGTGCATCTGGCGCACCAGGCGGCGCGGGCGGTGCGGATCCCCGTGATCGGGATTGGTGGGATCACGCGGGCCGAGGACGCGCTGGAGTTCCTGGTCGCCGGCTGTTCGGCCGTCCAGGTGGGCACGGCGACGTTCATCAACCCCAATGCGATCGCGGAGGTGCACGACGGGCTCGCCGCGCACCTCCAGGCAAGGGGCTTTAGCTCCCTGGCCGAGCTGCCGCGCTTCTTGCCGCGCGACTGAATCAGAACGGGAGCGGCGCCAGGTCCGGCTCGACCCATTGAGTGCGGGCCGCGGGACCGAACATCACCGTGCGGCTCCAGTGTCTTTGTGGGAGACCCTTGTCCAGCAGGAACGGCACCTGCTGAATCGCCTCGTCGATCGTCGGAGACGAGAATGCGTCTCGGACGTGCGCGATCAGACGGATCCAGAACCGGGTCATAGTCTCGTTGTAGAGCGGCGCCATGCCCTTCGCGACCGCCATCGCGCGCAACCGCTCGCCGACGATCTCGGCCGCGACCTCAGGGCCGTGGCGCTCGATGACGAGCCAGGCGATCCGCAGGTGCTCGTAGTGCCCGAACCTCTCTCCGGTGGGCCAGCCACGCAGGAACGTGCGGAGGAATTGGTCGTCGTCCATTCTCGTGCTCCTCTGGCCTAGAGCCAGGAAAAAGAAAATGACCCCGACTCGCGTCGAGGTCCAGAAGTCAGAATAACCCGATTGTCGACGGAAATGCCGCCGCAGCGCCGCGACTCGGAGGTCATTCAGATCCTGGCCACCGAGCACTGGAGCCTACTGGCCACTCGCGCGCTGACGTACCAAGAATCGCTCGGCCGCGTGAACATGTTCCTGGCGATCCTGTCGGGCGCGGTGATCGCACTCGCCCTGGTGGCGCAGGCGGACCACTTCGGTTCGGCCTTCATCTCGATCGCCATCTTCATGCTGACGGTCGTCGGCGTGACCGGCGTCTTCACGATCGCGCGCCTCATGGCGTTGAATCGCGACGACTTTCGCTGGGTCCTGGCGATGAACCGGATCCGCAACGCCTACCTGAAGCTTCACCCGGACCTCGAAACGCACTTCACGACGAGTCCCTATGACGATTTGCCCGGCGCCCTCCAGACCCTGGGAATCGAACGGTCCGGCATGGATCGCCTTGGATCCGTCTTCCATGGCCTCCAGACATTGCCCGGCATGCTCTCCGTGATCGTCGCCGCGGTCGCCGGGGCGATCGGCGGACTGATTGGGCTCGGCTTCGGCGCGCCGGTGGTCGTGGTGCTGCTGCTGGGCATCCTGGCGTTCGTTGCGTCCTTCGTGCTCACGGCGATATGGGGCCGCCGCGCCGTGAGGAGTCTGGACCCGGGCCTTCTGCCCCGGTTCCCGTCACCGCCTAAACCGCCAACTTAGTCACCGGCTGTCGTCACAATCCATAGTCCATGCTCGAGGTCCAGGGTCTAGCCAAGTCGTACGGCGACGTGCTCGCCCTGAAGGACCTGACTGTCCGGGTCGAGGAAGGACAGTGCCTCGTCCTCCTCGGCCGAAACGGCGCGGGCAAGACGACGGCGCTGCGGTGCATGGCCGGCGTCCTGACGCCGACCGCGGGCACGGTCACGGTCGACGGCATCGACTCCGCCGACGACCCGACAGCGGTGCGCGCGCGCGTGGGGTTGATGCCGGAGGTGCCGGGCCTGTACGAGCGCATGTCGGCGCGGGCATACCTCGACCACTTCGGCGCGATCTACGACGTCGAGCCTTCGATCCGGAAGCGCCGCATCGATGACCTGCTCGAGATGTTCGAGCTCACCGACGCCGGCGACCGCTGGCTCGGGACCTTCTCCAAAGGAATGCGGCAGAAGGTCGCGCTCATCCGCGCCACGCTGCACCGCCCGCGTCTGATCCTGGCCGACGAGCCGACGTCCGCGCTCGACCCTGACAGCGCGCGCCGCGCCTGGCTCTACCTGAAGGACCTGCAGATGGAGGGATGCGCCCTCGTCATCTGCACCCACAGCATGGAGGAGGCCGAGCACCTCGCCGGTCACATAGGCATCATGTCGGGCGGACGCGCCCTGGCCATTGGCGAGATCGACGAGCTTCGCCGCGAGTCGGGTCTCAAGACACGTCAGGAGATCCGCGAGCTGCCGACCCTGCAGGACATCTACCTCGCGATCGTCGGCAACCATGGAGAGAATCAAGAGCATGAGCTGGCCGCAACTCGATCGGCGTA
>DASZJK010000061.1:0-8583 GCA_035948155.1 Candidatus Dormiibacterota bacterium | reverse complement strand
GCTCGTCGTCATCCTGGTGCGGACGAGCCTGCGCGTCCACGGGCGGGGCTGGCTCGTTGCAGCGTCGATGATCGGCGGCTTCTTTCCGCTGTTCGTGACTGTGCTGCAGGGACAGTCGGACCTCGTCGTGCTGGTCCCGCTTGCGGGTGCGTACGCTGCGTGGGCGCGCGGCCGCTACGGGATCGCGGGTGCGCTGACCGCCCTCGCGCTCTCGAAACCGCAGCTGCTCTTGCTCGTACCCGTTCTGTTCATCACACGCCGAGCGTGGCGAGCGCTTGGGGGCTTCGCCGGCGTGCTGCTCGCTCTCGGTGCGATCTCCGTCGCCGGCTTCGGATTCGGACCGGTGGTCGGTTATCTGAGCGCGGTCGGGACATGGGCGGTCACCGGCCATCTGCCAAGCACAGGTCAGCTCGTCTACACGGACCCTGCCGTCTACTCGCTCCGCAACATCCTCGAGGCAATCCCTGGCGGAGGCAAGGTCGTCGCGTTCGTGATCCTCGTGGTGCTGCTGGCGCTTGTGGCCCTGTCACTTAGCTGGAGGCCGGACAAACCGCGTCTGGATTTCGCGCTTGCCATCGCAGCGTCCCTTGTGCTCAGCCCGCACCAGAACGTCCACGACCTGGCGCTGCTGATCATTCCGGGCTTTGCGCTCGCGGACCTCGCCCTCGATGGTGAGCTGCGCTGGCCGCACGCCGCGGCCGCGGTCCTGTTCTTCGCCTACGCAGCGATCAACCTCACGCTCACCATCAACTTCTGGTCCGCGGCGGTCGGCGCGCTTGTGGTTGCCGGATACCTCGCCGTCGAGCGCATGGCCGTGCGCCCGGATCCCATACCGCTGGGCGAGCTGCACTGGAGCGGTCCGCGTCCACGGCGCGTGATCGTGCTGCCCGCCTATCGAGCCGCCAAGACCCTGGTCGAGGTCGTCGGCGACATCCCACAGGGGCAGGCAGACCGAATCCTGCTGGTCGACGACGCGAGCGCCGACGCCACGGTCAGCGTCGCCACTGCGCTGCGCCTCGACGTCATCCGGCATCGACGCAACCTCGGTTACGGCGGAAATCAGAAGACTTGCTACCGGCAGGCGCTGGCGATGGGAGCCGATGTGGTCGTGATGCTGCACCCGGACGGTCAGTACGACCCCGCGATCATTCCGAACCTGTGTCGCGTGATCGAGAGCGGCGAAGCCGACATCGTGCTGGGTTCTCGTTGGTTGGGACTCGACCCGGCCAAGGCCGGCATGCCTTGGTGGAAGCGCATTGGCAACCGCTTCCTGACCGCGTCTGAAAACCGGGTGCTCGGATTGAGACTGTCCGAGTACCACACCGGGTATCGCGCTTACTCGCGCCGGTTCCTGCAAGCGATTCCGTTTCTCGAGAACAGCAACGACTTCGTCTTCGACACCCAGGTCCTGATCCAGGCTGCGACCTTTGGTTTCAAGATCGGCGAGGTGCCGGCGATCGGCAAGTATCACGAGGACGCGAGCTCGGTCAGCTTTTCGACGTCGACTGTTTACGGCTTGAAGACCCTCGGCGCGCTGCTGCGTTACGTGCTGCACCGCGCCGGCTTTCGCAGCCGCTGGCTCACGCCCGTTTCAGATGCCGACGAACAGTCGCTTGCGGTAGGACAGGTAGCCCACCACAGCCAGGTTTAGCGCGAGCGCGCCGACCTTGAACAGGGTCGGGTGCCGGATCACCTCGTACGCCTCGTAAGGAATCAGGATCCCGGTCGCGATCACTGTCAGGTATTCGGCCCAGCGGCGGCGCATCGCGAGACCGACGCCTTCGGTCGCCTCGAGCGCGGCGTACGCGATCGCGCTGAGTGCCAGCAGCGTGACGTGGTTGAAGCCGCCGATGGTTACGAGCACGCGGAAAAGAAGCTGCATGATGATGCCGCGGCCGACGTCGAGGTTGAGCTGGTTTTCGGCGTAATCGGCCCAACTGTCCAGCCAACCCTTTTGGCCTGCGACGATGAAGCCGATCGCAAGCACGACCAGGAGGGTGGACTTCACGATGCGCTCGACGATGATCACCTTGATGAATGCGTCGTGCTCTCCGCCCATGCGGCCGAGCTCGGCCCAGAGCCGACGGAGATAGTGCGGGCGCTCGGTTGCGGTCCGGGTCATGGCGTGTGACGTTAACAACCCGAGTTGTCAAGTGGCTTGTCGGCGCCTAGGGTCGTATGCCAGGCTCGGCTGGCTGGGGGAGGGGCGCCGGCGGGGATGGAGGGGCCCCGGGAAGGGTCAGGTGCCCGGGGGCGACGGTCGGGTCAGGTTCCTTCTTCCCCCTGGTGCTCCCGGTGCTCCCGGAACAGCATCACCCTGCACGTCGCATTCTTCAGCACGTACGGCACTGTCTTGCCCAGGTTGAACTCCCCGAACCGTCTCTTGTAGGGCAGCCCCATCACGATCAGGTCCGCCCCCCACTCGACCGCCTCGTCGACCAGGGCCGGGCCCGTGTCCCGGGCCTGAACCAGCTCGGTCTCGACCGGCAGCTGTGACGCGGCGGCGAGCTTCTCGACCTCGTCGAGGATCTGTTCGCCTCGCTCGACCACGTCGTCCAGCACCGCGCCCAGGGGGAGCGAACGGTTGACCTCGATGATGTGGACGCCATACAGCCGTCCGCCCTGGGGGTCGGTCATCCGCAGCGCGAGACGAACCGTCTCCGCGTCGATGTCCTGACCGCCCACCGCCACCAGCACCTTGCGCGACGTGGTCGGGTGGGAATGCCGGTCGCGATCAGCCATCAGAACGTGCCCTCAGTGCTGCGGCCCGCGCCGCACGCGTCGGATCAGCACGTACAGGCCAAACCCAAAACAGACCAGCGCCGTCGCCCCGGCGAGCTCCTGCGAGCCCGCATCCAGCGACCGGTGCGCGGCCAGGTAAAGGACCACCCAAACCCCGATCGCGAGCGCCATGAACCCCATGAACGTGAACGGGAAACGCACGCGTCCAAATCCTAGCAAGAGGACGTTCGACCCAAAGAAGGCGCCGACAGGCCGTCCCTATAATTCATCGGGCGTTGAGGCTGCTGATCGTGGGGTGTGGGCGGGTCGGTTCACAGATCGCGTCCGACATGGACCGCGCGGGCCACGAGGTCGTCATCGTCGACCGCGACCCGAATGCCTTCTCGCGCGCCAGCAACCGCGGCACCCTTACCCGCGAGTTCAAAGGTGACCAGGTCGTCGGCAACGGCACCGACGTCGACATCCTCCGCCGCGCCGGCGCCGAGCACGCCGACGGATTCGTCGCCGTGACCGAGGGCGACAACCGCAACATCATGGCGTCGCAGATCGCCAAGAACATCTTCAAAGTCCCCCACGTGGTGGCGCGCATCTACGACCCCGAGCGCGCCGAGGCATACGAAAAACTAGGCCTCCACACGATCTGTCCCACACTCGAAGGCGCACGGCACATCGAGAAGGTCCTGCTCGAGCGGGAGACTCGCTGAGCGTATGTACGTCATCGTCGTCGGGGGCGGAACAGTTGGCTACTACCTCTCGCGCGACCTCGTCGAGCGCGGACATGAGGTCACGCTCATCGAAAAGGACGCCAAGCGTGCCGACTGGCTGGAAACTCAGCTTGGGAGCATCGTCATGCGCGGTGACGGGTGCGAGGTGCGCTTCCTGGCGCAAACGGGGATCGAGCGTGCGGATGCGATCATCGCGGTCACAGCCGACGACGAGGACAACCTGATCGCGCTCCAGATGGCCAAGAAACACTTCCGTGTGAAGAAGACGATCGCTCGCGTCAACAATCCGACCAACGTCGAGATCTTCAAGATGCTCGGCGTCGACGAGGCGGTTTCAGCGACCGAGGTGCTTTTGGGCGCGCTCGAACCACCGCTCGCGACCTGAGAAACAAAAAAAGGACCGCTCAAACGCGAGCGGCCCTTGGGTCAGAGTCCCGCTATGTAGCCTTGCCGATCTTGTAGATCTTGGTGCCGCAGAATGGGCACGTGCCTACTGTTGCCGGCTTGCCGTTCTTCATCGTGATCGGCTGAGGATCTTTCATCTCAACCTTTCGCTTGTCCTTCAAGCAGTAGCCTTCCACAAACTCACCGTCCTTATCGAAGATTCTTGTGGGCGGACTTGCCCATTCTAGGGGTGGGTATTTGGGCAAGACAACCCCAATTCGACTCGAATTCAGTCCGAATTGCCAAGCGATGCGCCAAAAACGGTCCAGAACGCGGCCTCGAAAGGCGTTTTTGCGTCCTCACCAAACAAAACAAATCGCACCTCTGACGCTCGCCAGCCGCCAGTCAACGCCGCCTTCAACGATTCCGCCATGACGCGCGCGCATTCATCGATTGGAAATCCCGCGATGCCCGTGCCGACCGCGGGCACAGCAAGACTTCTGACCTCGTGGATGCGCGCGAGTCGAAAGACATCGTCCATCGAAGACCTGAGCGCGACACGCGTCGTCCGTCCGCCGAGCGACATGCTCGCCGCGTGGATCACGTATCGTGCGCGCAGCCGGCCCGCGCCGGTGATCGCGGCTTCACCGACCCGCACAGGCCCGTGCGCGTCACATTCGTCCTGGATACCGGGGCCGCCCGCGCGCCGGATCGCTCCGGCCACTCCCCCTCCGAGCTGAAGGTCGTTGTTCGCGGCGTTGACGATCGCGTCGACCTCCTGCTCGACCAGGTCGCCGCTGATGATCACGACTCGCGCTTCATCCATTTCCACACCTCAGCCATCCGTTCTTCGAGCAGCGCCGGCGTCGCGCTTGCGATGCCTCGAATCCCGATCGACTCGATGGTCAGCGACGCGCACGCCACCCCGCAGACCAGCGCGTCCTGCAGGCCCGAGCGCTCCGCCCCTGTGCTCAACCATCGGGCGAGCATGCCCCCGGCCACTGCGTCCCCGGCTCCAGTTGTATCAAACGCGGGGTGTCCGGGCAGCGCAGGCACATGAAGGCTGCCGTCGGCAGTGTAGGCGTCGACGCCCTGCGCTCCCTTCTTGATGACGAGGCCCTCGAGCCACCACTGGCGGCGGAACTGCTCCGGATCGCTTCCGCCCAGCGCGGCGAACTCCTGCTCGTTGCAGAAGAACCATGCGGAGCGCTTGAGGACGTCCTTCGCCTCCGGCGTATGCCGCTGAACGTAAGAGAGCATGGCGTCGGCGGACAGCACCCGGGCGAAATGCAAGAGCTTCATCGCCTGGGCCTGCTTGTCAGGTCGCATCGAGCCGACGAACGCCCACCCACTGAAATCGGGTGGGACCGCCGGATCCCAGTGGTCGTAGATAGTGTCCGCGCTCCCCATGTCCACGTTCCGGCCGTGCTCCTGGTGCGCACTCCACCGATACGTGGGCGCGTCGAGAACGGCAAGCAGCGTCGAATCGATCGGTCTTCCCAGGAAGGCGCGTGACACCTTCTCGACCCCATCGCGTCCGACGGGCGCAACGACCTTGACCGAGACGAGCAGGCTCGCGGCGAGCGCGAAGTACACGGCCGAGCCGCCGAGCTCGCCTTTGACCTTTCCGAAGGGACCATCGAGGGTGTCGAGTGCGACCGAACCGACGACCAGGAGCTCGGGTGCGTCAGGCACGCCGTCCGGTGCCGCTCGCCGCGGTCACCACATGCCGCGCGTGGCGTAGCTTCTCCAGGAAGTCGACGGGGCCGGAATAGTCTTCGATCTCCATCCAGGTGCGCCCGAGCTCCTCCGCCGCGTGCGCATCGGAGCCGGTCGCACAGACCTTGCCGAGATCTTGCGCCAGCGTCGCGGCCGCACGATTGGCGGCGGCGTCGCACCAGGGGTTGTGCGTCTCGATGATGTCTATGTGGTCCGCAAGCTCCACTATGCGCTCCGCCCGGAAGTGCGATCGATTGGGGTCGAGCGGATGCGGTATGTAGACAAGGCCGCCCATGGAGTGGACGAGGTCCATGACCTCCTCCGCCGGCCCGTATGGCGGCAGGCGGCCCGTGAGGAAGAGCCCGATCACCTCGCCCTCGCGCGTCTTCGCCTCCTCACCGACGATCGCAAGTGACGGCGCGATGCGAGCAAGCTCGAGCGCGCCCTCGACGGTATTGTGGTCGGTCAACGCGAGGCGGTCGATGCCGCATTCGCGCGCACGATCGATCAGCTGTTGGAGAGAGCTCTGCCCATCGTGAGAGAAATGCGAGTGGAGGTGCAGGTCGACGCGCAGCACGCGCCTAGAGCGCGGCTTCTTTCAGCGTGCGTTCGCGCGAGCGCGCGAAGAGCGGGATCACCTGCGCGGGGCCGCGGCTCTGGCACGACTGCTCCATCAACGCCGCCTGTGCGTCGTAGATGATCTCCATCACGTGCTCTGGTCTTCGCTCCCGACCGAGTCGCGCGGGCAGTTCGGGGTGCGCCTGTCTCAGCACGAGCATCAAGCGTGGGATCAACCACCCGGGCACGATCTTGACGCGCTGCACCTGGCACTCCTCGACCCAGTAGAGAAGCTCGTCCGACTCCTGCAGCAAGCGTCGCGGAGTCATCGCGCGTTTGCGGCGGCGATGCCATCGCCGATATCGCTCCTGCTCCTCGATGGTCTGCTGAAGCATGGGCCGAAACCCACTATATCAGCGAGCCGTCGCGGTTCCGGCAGTTCTAGCTCGCATTGGATAACAGAGAGTTCGCCAGCCTCCCGCTGCAGGAACGAGATGGACCTGGCGGTCGAATGTCCACTCGCGCCATTGCTGTCGAACGCGGTAGCGCATCACGAGTCGAGCCACGTTGTTGTACGTGCGCTGGTGCAGATGGTCCGTCCAGCTCTCCAGCATCGCGACGCTTGCGACCTGCATGTCGAGGATCTCGAGCCACTCATCCAGGCGCGGCATCTCGCGGATGAAGTTGTGCACGCCGCCCCATTCGCGCTGCGCGTCCTCGGCGATCATCTCCCACATCTCGTCGAAGCGACCCTCGGCGTGGAGCTTCATGAACCGAGTCTCGAAAGTCGCCGGCGCCAGCGACGCCGGCGGCGGTGGGCGCATCGGCTCGACCGGCGGCGGCATGGCCGCGAATGCGCCTCCGAGCCCCCCGCCCACAGGCGCGCTGACGAAGCGGCCGAAATCGTCGGCGGGCCACGTCGTGAACTGGCCCGCGAGGCGCAGAACGAAACTCTCAACCACCGGCCAGCGACGCAGCGGACGAAGTAACCTCTTGACCATTACCTCTAGATGTTGTGTGATCTCCCCAGACTGTATACAGAATGTGGATAACTCGCAAGTCCCGAGCTGTTTGCAGGCGTCGCCGGCGGCTGCGGCCGTGGCGCTGGCACCGTTCCCGCGGGACTGTCAGGGCGAGGCGAGTCGGATGATCCGGATCGGTGCTGCGGCCTGGCGGGTGGCCCCGCGGCCTCAGCGCATGGTGATCCGCCGACCGGCGATGGCCTCACCTCGAGCCGACGACGCAACCCCGCCCGAGACGCGCGCACCGAAATCGGAGGACAGCTCCCCGACTCGTCGCTGAGCATCCGCGCCGTCTCGGAGTCGCCGCGCGGTGAATTGAGATGATTCTCTCTGGTGCGCGACTTCGATGGTGAGTTCGACCTGCTCGTCGTTGGAGCCGGAATCATCGGCAGCCGGGTCGCGCTCGAGGCAGCCCAGGCAGGCCTCAAGGTGGCGCTCGTCGATCGCTCCGACTTCGGATCCGGGACCTCGCAAGCGTCGTCCAAGCTCATACACGGAGGGCTCCGCTACCTGCCTATGGGCGACGTCGGTCTTGTGCGCGAGAACCACCTCGAGCGAAGAGCCCTGCTGGACCGCGTGGCCCGCAACCTTGTCTGGCCGCTCGACTTCCTGGTGCCGATCTACGACGGGGTGTTTGCCGCGGCCGAGCTGTGGGCGGGGCTTGTCGTCTACTCCGCCCTGTCGGGCTTCCATCACAGCCGCAACGGACTCATCGGCCCAAAGAGAGCTCGGCAGCTCGTGCCTGATCTCAAACCCGAAGGCCTCACGGCATGCGGCGTGCTCCAGGACGCGCAGACCAACGACAGCAGGCTCGTTCTCGCGACCGTGACCGCGGCCGCGCGGATCGGCGTCGCCGTGGCGAACGGGACGAGCGTCGTCGGCGTCGACAAAGGGGTCGCGCATATCGAGGGGCTGGCGGGGTCGCGGACCGTGCGCTGCCGTCAGATCGTCAACGCCGCCGGTCCATGGGTCGACAGAGTGCGTAGGCTCGAAGATCCGAATTGCGCGCCGGGCTCGCGCCTGTCAAAGGGAGTCCATGTCACGCTCCCGCTGCCCCCTGGATGGCGCGCAGCCATCGCCCGAACAGTCGGAGGAAGTCGCGTGGCGTTCGCGCTGCCATGGGAGGGGGTGCTGCTCATCGGAACCACGGACGCCCCTTATGAAGGCGAGCCTGAAGACCTCGAGGTCGAGGCACCCGACCTGGACCAGGTGTTCCACGAGGCGTCGCTGTCGCTTCCCAAGGAGATCCTGAATCGGGATCGAATCCTCTACAGCTTTGCCGGGCTTCGAGTGCTCGAGCTCGGCAGCTCCACGACCGCTGAAGCTCCGCGCGAGCACGTCATCACCAGAGGGCCGCTGGGAATGGTCTCGGTCGCCGGCGGAAAGCTGACCACGCACCGACGCATCGCGATGGACGTGCTTCACCGCCTCGA
>DASZJK010000060.1:0-8324 GCA_035948155.1 Candidatus Dormiibacterota bacterium | reverse complement strand
CAGCGACAGTTCGACGTCCCGGGCTACGGCCCCGCGCATCTCATCGACGTCAACGCCAACCGGTACGGCCTCGAGGTCGACCTGAGCGGCAACCGGCCCGTGCTCGCGTCGGGCGTGCTGCCCGTGAGCCTGGAAATCGCGAACTACAACGTGATCAGCTCGACCGACGCCATCCGCGCCGCGACCGGATCCGGCGCGCCTTCGTCGGACGCCGCGGTGCCGGTCGCGAAGCTCGACCAGGCAGAGTTGGTGTACGTCCTCGTACCCGCTGGAGACCACAGCTTCTACGAGCCCGCGTTTCTCTTCACCGGCACGGTGCAGGTCGGCGCCCAGTCGTATACCAAGCACGCGCTGGTTGCCGCGGTCGACCCCACCCAGCGCAACCCCTGACCGAGGTTCTGACGATCGGGCACTCCACCCGATCGCTGGACGAGCTGGTCGAGCTGTTGCGGAACAATCGCGTCGAGCTCCTCGCCGACGTGCGAACTGTGCCGGCCTCGCGCCGCATGCCTCATTTCGCCAGGTCCGCCCTGGAGAGGTCGCTGCCCGCGCACGGGATCGCATACCGGCACATGCCCGAGCTAGGCGGCCTGCGCAAGCCGAAATCAGATTCGACCAACCTTGGTTGGCGCAACGTTTCATTCCGCGGCTATGCCGACTACATGCTGACCGACGCCTTCCGGGACGCCCTCGCGGACCTCGAGATGGTCGCGGCCACGAAACGCGTCGCCATCATGTGCGCCGAGGCGGTCCCGTGGCGGTGTCACCGCTCCCTCATCGCCGACGCGCTGGTGGTGGACGGAGTGGGAGTGAGGCACATCACCGGCACGGGCGAGCCGGCATCCCACCGCCTGACCCCGTTCGCGCGGGTCGCTTCTGGGAGGATCACCTATCCACCGCCCGATACACTTCCTCTCTGAGGGGATGGGCAAGAAGCAGGTCCGTACGCAGATGCGGAGGATCCAGCCCAAGGGCGCGGCGTCCAACGCGCAGGGGGCGACTCGCAGGCAGCGGGAACGCTTCGTGCAGGCGGGCGGGATGCTCCAGGGCTACGCCCCCGACCAGGTGGTGCGCTGGGGCTACATCGCGGTGGGGATCGCGGCGCTGTGCCTCCTGATCATCGCCGCGTACCTCGTTTTCCTTCCGCCCATCTACGGCTGGCCGGACGCGGTTGCGGCGGCGGTGGCCTGGGTGTTTCCTATCGCGTTGCTCGCGAGCTTCGTTGGCCCCGGATTCCGCCTCGCGTTGAGGGATCGCAAGGCCGAGCCGCGGATCGTGCAGGGACAGCTCGTGGGCGCGAGCTCGGTCAGCACCTCGATGGGGCTTGGGATGCTGATGGTCCAGACTCGCGGGGGCAGCGAGCAGTTCCTCGTGCCGCCCGCGCGCCTGAAGCAGGTGCCGGGAAACCAGGTCAACGTCGTCCTGACAGTTACGCCGAACCTGCACCACGTGAAGTCGGTCGGCGTGATGGGCCAGCGCATGGTCGGCAGGGTCGAGCCGCCGGTGCCGCCGGTCATGCGACGGTTGCAGCTGATCCCGGTGCTGACCCCGGTCGTGCTTGCGTTGGCGGCGGTGATCGGTGATGACGGCGTGGCCCTGAGCCCGATCCCGAACTCGGCGCTCCACGCCGCCCTGGCGGTGTTGACCGGCGCAATCCTTGCGGCCGGGGTGTACGGCCTGTCCTATCTCTTCCAGCGGCGCTGGATGGCGGAGGTCCAGGCTCTGGTCCCCAAGACCTAGAGGCACGGGCCTCTTAGGTCGGGCTCTTTTCGGGCTCCTTCTCGACTGGCGCGGGCGCGGGCTCCGAATGGGTGCCGATCGCCGGCGGGATGAGCTTGCGCCGCTGCGGGTAGGTCGCGATCAGCAGCAGGCTGAAGGCGAGCCCGAAGATGACCGGGCCGATGTGGAACGGCGCCCTCCACAAGAAGTAGGCGCCGCCCTCGAAGGCCAGCACCACGAAGCCGTAGAGGATCCCCGCCCGAACCCAGCCGACGTTGGCCGCCGGGTTGACCGCCGCGGCCATGAGCCCGATGCCGAGCACGGCGCCCGCGGCCGAGGTGTGGGTGCCGACCTCCTGGTCGAGGGGCAGAAGCGAGGTCGGGACAAGGGCGGCGGCGGCGCCGCCGACGAGGCCCATCCCCATCAGCAGCATCCCGAACGTGAGGATCGTCCTTCTCATCGCCGGAGACTGTATACGGACGGGCCCAGACTGATCTCGGTTTAGACTCGGATCAATGGCAGAGGACGTACACATCACCCCCGAGGGCCTCGCGGCCGTCGAGAAGGAGCACCAGGAGCTGACCACGGTCAAGCGGCCGTCGATCGTGGCCAAGATCAAGGCCGCCCGGGAGCTCGGCGATCTGTCCGAGAACTTCGAGTACCACGCCGCCAAAAACGAGCAGGGAATGATGGAGGCCCGCATCCGCGAGCTCGAGGCGGTCATCAAGAATCACGTCTTGATCGAGACGAAAGCGCCACGTGGCGTCGTCGGCATGGGCAGCACCGTCCGCTTCGCCGAGGACGGCGCGGACGAGGAGACCTACCGCATCGTCGGTCCGACAGAGGCCGACCCTAAAGCCGGCCGAGTCAGCTACGAATCGGCGTTGGGCAAAGCGTTGATCGGTCACCGCGTGGGCGACCACATCGATATCAGGACTCCCGGCGGCGGCTACAGCGTGCGCATCACCGCGATTGAGTAAGTCGCTGGCTGCCTCAACTGCGCTGAATGACGTCCGGCAGTGGATGGCGGGACGCAACCTGGGCGCCGCGTACATCACCAACCCGGTGTCGATCGCGTACCTGACCGGCTTCTTCGCCAACCCGCACGAGCGGTTGATGGCGCTTGCGGTGCGACCGCGCGACGCGGTGCTCATCGTGCCCGCGCTCGAGCGCGAGAAGGCGAACAACCGCGCATCCGACGTGACCGTCGAGGGCTGGCGTGACGGGGATGACCCCTACGCGCTGGTCGGCCAGGCGCTCTCCGGACTCAGCGACATCGCGGTCGAGAAGGAGCACATCACCCTTCATTCCGCCGAGATGATCACCACGCGCACGGGCGCGAGTGAGCTGGTGGATGTCGGTCGCGAGATCCGTCGGATGCGGCTGATCAAGCGCGAAGAGGAGATCGCGAAGCTCGCGCGAGCCGCCGTCATCACCGATGCGGCGGGCGCGAAGGTGTTCGCCCAGATGCGTGCAGGGATGTCGGAGCTGGACGTTGCGATGATGATCGGCTCGGCAATCGGCGAGCGGGGCGCAACACTCGCATTCCCAAGCCTCGTGCAGTCGGGTCCTAACTCCGCGATGCCGCACGCCACCCCCTCGAGCCGCAAGCTGATCGCTGGGGATTTCGTGCTCCTCGATTTCGGGGCCGCGGTCGACAACTACAACGCCGACACGACGCGGATGGCGGTCGTCGGCGAGCCCAGCGCAAGACATCGGGAGATCCACGACGCGGTGCTGCGGGCCAACCAGGCCGCCATCGCCGCGGTTCGCGCCGGGGTCACGACAGGCGACGTCGATGCGGCTGCGCGGCGCGTCATCGAAGCCGCGGGTTACGGCCCGCAGTTCTTCCATCGCGTCGGCCACGGCCTCGGTCTAGAGGAGCACGAAGACCCGAGCCTTGACCCCGGCTCGAGCACGGTGCTCGAGGCGGGCATGGTCTTCACCATAGAGCCGGGCATCTACATCGAAGGATTCGGCGGCGTGCGGATCGAGGACGACGTCATCGTCGAAGAGCGCGGCTGCCGCGTGCTCACCAACGCCGACCGCGGCCTGAAGGTCATCTGATGGGTAGCGCCGTGCACGCGCCCGGCGTGCTCGCGCCCGGAATGCGGCGCACCGCTCAGCGGACCATGGTCTACAACGCGATCGTCCGGCTTGGCGGGCACTGCACCGCCGAGGAGATCACCGCCGAGCTGCACAGGGCGAAGCCGTCGTTCCCGCGGAGCACGGTCTATCGCGCGCTCGAAGCGCTGACCGCGTCGGGCTCGGTCTACGCGGCGCACCTCGGAGAAGGACCGACGCACTACGAGCTTGCCTCCGGCGACCATCACCACGCCGTCTGCCAGGTCTGCGGCGGTGTGATGCACATCCAGGAGGAGCTGGTCAGCGAGCTGGAGGAACACCTCGAGCAGGGACATGGATTCAAGCCGTTCCGCACCGAGGTGCTGGTGGTCGGAGTCTGCGACGATTGCTCGCGAAATCCGGCGCCGCACGGATCGCGCCGGCGGATGATCGACCCGCACCACCGACACTAAGGAGAGCGCTGGATGGATTCAAAGATCGTGGGCACGACGATGCCCGTGCTCGAGCTCAACATGCAGCCCAACGACAAGGTCTTCGCCGAATCAGGCGAGCTTTCCTGGATGTCGATGGCGATTCAGATGCAGACCGGCACTTCGGTCGGCGGGCAGCAGGGCGGTTTCATGGGCGCGCTGGGTCGGGCGATGGCCGGCGGCACGCTGTTCATGACGGAGTACACGGCGGTCGGGGGCCCCGGCCTGCTGGCGTTCGCGGCCAAGCTGCCCGGCCAGATCCTGCCACTCGACGTCACGCCCGGGCAGGGCTACATGATCCACCGCCACGGATTCCTGTGTGCGGCCATCGGCGTGCAGTTCTCCATCGGATTTCAGCAGCGGCTCGGCGCGGGCGTCTTCGGCGGCACTGGCTTCAGGCTGCAGCGCCTTCAGGGCCAGGGCCAGGCCTGGGTCGCGCTCAACGGCGAGGTCGTCGTCTATGACCTGCAGCCCGGCAACACGCTCCGCGTGCACCCGAGCCAGGTCGGCATGTTCCAGGACACTGTCCAGTTCAACGTGGTGACTGTGCCGGGGATCCAGAACATGTTCTTCGGCGGCTCCGGGTTGTTTCTGGCTGCGCTCACCGGACCCGGTCGGGTGTGGCTGCAGTCGATGAGCATGCAGCACCTCGCGCACGCGATCCAGGAGTATTTGCCCAAGCCCGGTTAGTCAGCTGAAGGAGGAGTTTCAATGCCGAAATATCTGTCGATGGGCTCATACACGGTGGAAGGCATCCGGGGAGTCCTGAAAGATGGTGGCACCGGCAGGCGCAAAGCCGTGCAGGCTGCCATCGAGGCGATGGGCGGCAAGATGGAGGCGTACTACTTCGCCTTCGGCGAGAGCGATGTCGTCGTCATCTCGGACGTGCCCGACAACGTCACGGCGGCGGCGCTTGCGATCGGCATCGGCTCCACCGGCACCGTGAGCCTCAAGACGACGGTCTTGCTCACGCCGGAGGAGCTGGACCAGGCGACCAAGAAGACGGTTTCGTTTCGCGCAGCCGGCCGCTGATCGTCTGTCCGTGCCCGATCGCTGGCTGACATTTGATTGCTTTGGAACCCTCATCGATTGGCGCCACGGCATCCAGACAACCGGCGAGCTTCTGTTTCCAGCGCACGGCGAGCGATTCCTCGACGCCTACATCGCGCTCGAGGCCCAGGTCGAGAGCGAGGGATCGTTCAAGCGCTACCGCGCGGTGCTCACTGAGACGACGCGGCGCGCCGCCCGGCAGCTCGGGCTGGAGCTCAAGCCGGACGACGCGACCGCACTGGTCTCGACCATTCCCTACTGGCCGCCGTTCGACGACCTTGGGCCGGCCCTGGCCGAGCTGCGCAAGGAGGGCTGGAAGTTTGCCCTCCTGACGAACTGCGACCGCGACATCATCGCCCTCACGCAGCGCCGGCTCCCAGCGTCATTCGACGCAGTCGTCACCGCCGAGGACGTGTCCGCGTACAAGCCAAACCCCGCGCACTTCCGCCTTTTTCAGTCGACGTTCGGTTCATCCGCCGGAGCGTGGATCCACGTCGCGCAGAGCTACTTCCACGACATAAGGCCAACCCACGACCTCGGCATCAGCCGCATCTGGGTCAATCGCCAGGGCGAGAAGGACGACCCGTCGATTGCCGAGAGGGTGATAAGCGGCCTGTCTCAGCTGCCCCACGCGGTGAGTGACCTGGCCAGGGTCTGATGGACCGGCCGGCGCTCGCATCGACCGGCCCGGCCGACCGCCTATCGCTGCAGCACCAGGTCACGCTGAGCGCGCTCTGGCTCGGCCTCAACTTCCAGTCCTCCGCGCTGCTGCCGATCGTGGTCCCAGCCCAGGTCCTGCTGCTCGTCGACCGCGGCGCCGTCGCCAGCTCCAGCCAGGCGGTCGCCGTGAGCGCGATCTCGTTCGGCGCCGCGATCATCGCGATCGTCGTCACCCCTCTGGCCGGCGCGGCGTCCGACCGGATGAGGAGCCGGTTCGGCCGCAGGCGCCAGCTCATCGTCGCGGGCGTGCTGGTGGCCCTCGTCGGTCAGGCCGCGCTCGCGGCGTCGATGCCGCTGTTCCTTTTCATTGCCGGGCTTGTGATCGTGGCGATCGGCAGCAACGTGGTGACCGCCGCGTACCAGGGACTCCTTCCCGACATGGTCAACGTGTCGCAGCGCGGCGCGGCGTCGGGATGGCTCGGATTCATGACGCTGATCGGAAGCGTCGGCAGCCTGGCGGCGGCCGGGGCGCTGCTCGGCAGCGTCTCGCCCGGACCGAGGCTTGCCGCCGAGGTGTCGCACGGAGCTCTGGTCTTCTACGCGCTAGCCGCGGTTGTGCTTGTGCTGTCGGCAGCGGTCACGGTGGTAGGAATCGAGGAGAGGACGACGCCGTCCGGGCCCGCGCAGCCGTGGATGGAGCTTTTGCGCCACCAGCCATTCCGCGTGGTCTTCGCCGCGCGGGCGCTGGTGATGATCGGCCTTACGCTCTTCCTCACCTACATCGAGTACTACCTGGCCGCGACCAACGGCGCGACCGCATTCGTCGGCGCAACCGTCGCGATAGCGTTGCTCGCCCTGTTCGGTGCGTTGGCCAGCTCGCTTGCGTTGGGAATCGCGTCAGACCGCATCCCGCGCGTGCGCATCGTCATCGCCGCCAACCTCGCGATGGCCGCGGCCGCATGGATCTTCGTGTTCGCGCCCGCGCAGTTTCCGCTCGCTCCGCTCGGGATTCTGTTCGGCCTTGGCTACGGCGCGTACCTGAGCGTGGACTGGGCCCTGGCGATCGATTCCCTTCCTGGCCAGACGAGCTCGGCCCGGGACCTGGGCATCTTCACCGTGTCCATCAACCTGCCGAGCCTGATCGCTCCCGCGCTTGGCGGCGTCGTGATCGTTCTCGCCAACGTCGCGGGGATCGGGTCGCTCGGTTATCGCCTGGTGTTCTCGCTCGCGGCCATCTCGCTGCTGCTCGGCGTGGTTGTCATCCGGCGGCTTCGGGTCGCGTGATGTCCGAGCTGCGGTGGCGGGCGTTTCAGCGCTTGCCCTGGGTGTGGTCGACATGGGAGCGCATCTGGCTGCGCTTTCATCCCCTGACTCCGATCCGCGATGGCTCGCTCCTTGCGGTTCGTCGCGACGGCACGTCGCTCGAGCTGCACCTCGACAGCGCAGCGCTCGAGCGGATGCGGCGGGGGCACGGGTACTCGACGTTCCGGGCAGTGCACAGGATGCGCGAGGACCTCGCCGCGCTCGCGGCCCGGCTGAGGCGCGGTGATTTTCCTGGCGTCGAGGGCGTGCACGGCAAGACGCTGATGGGCGAGGCCGGCGCCGTGCTCGGGTTTCATACCCGGGTCGCGCCCCGAAACCTCGCGAACGCCTTCCAGCAGTACTTCCAGGTCGGCCTCGACGCGGTCCATCACCCGCGCGGCCTCCGCGCGAACGCGAAGCGCCGGTGGCCGGTCGAGATCTGGATGACGACCGAGGAGCTGCTCCGTCGCTACAGCCCGTAACCAGCGATTGGGGCTGGCGTTCTCCCTTCTAGCGAGGCGCGATGAACGGCTTGAGATCCGGCGCGATGGTCCTCATTGCCTTCGTGCTGGCAAGTTGCGGTGGTGGCGTCCCGCACAATGCTGCATCTGCATCCGCTGCGCGGAGCAGCGCGACGACCTCAACTGAGGCAGCAAGTTTTGCTAGAGCCAAACGCGCGACGCCTGACTTCGGCGCCGACTCCGGCTCCATCAGTGGGCGCATCGGCTACCCGTGCGAATGCCTCCCGTCGATGGCGATCTACGCCATCTCGAGGGATGGAGTCCGCTACTACCGAGTGGAGACAGTTGCCTGGCAGCAGTCCTACACGATGCTTGGCGTTGCTCCCGGCGATTACTGGGTGCTGACGGCCGTCCGGGGGATATCCGCTTCCACAGCCTCGGAGGCGCGAACTACCGCCCAAGTCCGTTTTGGAGCGGGTTACACGGAGGCGGTGCCGTGCGGTTTGACGGTTGATTGCACGGACCATTCGTTGTTGCCGGTGCACGTTTCACCGCGCGCCAGCACAACCAACATCGA
>DASZJK010000059.1:0-3721 GCA_035948155.1 Candidatus Dormiibacterota bacterium | reverse complement strand
TGTCCTGGCAGTACGCGTTGTTGTTGCCGCCCTGCGTGCGCCCGAGCTCGTCGCCCATCAGCATCATCGGCACGCCCTGCGCGAGGAACAGCGACGCAAGCAGGTTGCGCTGCTGCTTGGCGCGCAGCTTGAGGATCGCGGGGTTGTCGGTGTCGCCCTCGGCGCCGCAGTTCCACGAGCGGTTGTGCGACTCGCCGTCGGCGTTGCCTTCGCCGTTCGCCTCATTGTGCTTCTGGTTGTAGGACGCGAGGTCGCGCAGCGTGAACCCGTCGTGCGCGGTGACGAAGTTGATGCTCGCCACGGGTCGCCGCGTGTCGTTCTGGTAGAGGTCGGAGCTGCCGGTGAGGCGCGAGGCGAGCTCTCCGACCGTCGAAGGCTCGCCGCGCCAGAAGTCGCGCACCGTGTCGCGGAATCGACCGTTCCACTCGCTCCAGAGAGCGGGGAAGTTGCCGACCTGGTACCCGCCCTCGCCGATGTCCCAGGGCTCCGCGATGAGCTTCACGCGGCTGACGACGGGGTCCTGCTGGATCAGGTCGAAGAACGTCGACAGGCGGTCGACCTCGTGGAACTCGCGCGCCAGAGTCGCCGCCAGGTCGAAGCGAAAGCCGTCGACGTGCATCTCGGTCACCCAGTACCGGAGCGAATCCATGATCAGCTGCAGCGTGTGTGGGTGCTGCACGTTGAGGCTGTTGCCCGTGCCCGTGGTGTCGTAGTAGTACTGCGGCGCGTTGCCGACCAGCCGGTAGTAGGCGCGGTTGTCGATGCCGCGGAAGCACAACGTCGGGCCGAGGTGGTTGCCCTCGGCGGTGTGGTTGTAGACCACATCGAGGATGACCTCGATGCCGGCCTCGTGCAGCGTGCGCACCATCCAACGGAACTCATTGAGCTGGTCGGCGCGATTGCCACCGCTCGCGTACTCGTTGTGCGGCGCGAAAAAGCCGATCGTGTTGTAGCCCCAGTAGTTGCGCAGCCCGTGATCGATGAGTCGCTGGTCGTGCACGAACTGGTGGACGGGCATGAGCTCGATCGCGGTAACGCCGAGTGACTGCAGGTGGTGGATGACCGCGGGATGAGCGAGCCCCGCATACGTCCCGCGCAATTCCTCGGGCACCTCGGGATGACACTTCGTCATGCCCTTCACGTGCGCCTCATAGATGACCGTCTCGTGGAGCGGCGTCTCCGGGTGCCGGTCTCCGCCCCAGTCGTAGTGCGGGTGCTGGACGATCGACCGGTAGACGTAGGGCGCGCTGTCCTCGTCGTTGCGCTCGGCCGGAGCGCTCAGGTTGTAGCCGTAGCACGCTGGGTTCCAGCGAACCTCGCCCTCGATCGCGCGTGCGTAGGGATCGAGGAGGAGCTTGTTCGGATTGCACCGGACGCCGTACTCGGGCGCGTAGGGGCCGTGAACGCGGTAGCCATAGCGCTGCCCAGGCGCGACGTTGGGGACGTAGGCATGCCACGAAAACGCGTCCACCTCCTCGAGCGCGAGGCGGTGCTCAGCGCCGGCGTCGTCGAAGAGGCACAGCTCGACCTTCTCAGCGACCTCGGTGAAGAGCGCGAAGTTCGTGCCTGCGCCGTCGAAGGTCGCGCCGAGCGGGTAGGCGCGGCCCGGCCACGCGTCGTGCACCAGCGAGTCGTTGGGGGAGTCCATGGCCCGGCAGCAGAGTCTAAGGGGGCTACCCTTGGCCGATCGAGGACATCGTTCGGCGTTACCTGCTCCTCGGCCTGAGGCTCGGGCGGCACGTCGATGGCATCGTCGACGCTTACTACGGACCGCCCGAGCTGGCGCGGCAGGTCGAGTCGGAGCCGCTTACCTCGGCGCAAGAGCTGGCGCGAGAAGCCGAGCGATTACGCGACGATGCCGATAGCCTCGAGGGTGGCCAGCGGTCGCGATTCCTCGCGGCCCAGCTCGACGGCGTCGCCGCCACGGCCCAACGCCTCGCCGGCGAGGCGCTGTCATACAAGGAAGAGGTCAGGCGATGCTACGGCATCAACGTCGAGTGGGTTGACGACGACCAGCTGGCCGAAGGCCTCGATGCTCTCGATCGGCTGATCCCCGGAGACGGACCGCTTCGCCAGAGATACCAGGCCTGGCTGCGCGCCTCCGAGCTCCCCAAAGATGCGTTGCTCAATGCGCTCGATCCCGTGAATGACGAGCTGCGCCGCCGAACCCAGTCTTTGTTCGGGCTGCCCGCTGGCGAATCGGCCGGGGTCGAGCTGGTCGCCAACCAACCCTGGCTCGGTTTCAACTACTACCTCGGCGGGTTGAAGAGTCGAATCGCCATCAACACCGATGTGCCGACGCGCGCGGACTTCGTCGCGACACTCGTCGCGCACGAGATCTATCCCGGCCACCACACCGAGCATTCCTGGAAAGAACAGCTCCACGTGCGGGGTCGTGACCACCTCGAAGAGTCGATCTTCCTGATCGGCACGCCGCAGTGCCTCGTCTCCGAGGGAATCGCCAGCCATGCGCTCGAAGCGCTGGGGCCCGAGGCCGAACCCGCGTGCGAATCGGTGCTCGCAGGCCTCGGTCAGGGATACGACGTGGAGCTTGCGCGAGCCGTGCGACGTGCACGCAGGCGTCTTGCGGCCGCCGACGACAACGCCGGGATCATGCTCCACGAGCGGCACATCGACCCCGACACCGTGAGGAAGTACTACAGCCGCTGGACGGTCGAGACCGACGAGCGGATCGACAAGAAGATGGAGTTCCTGCTTCACCCGGCCTGGCGTGCGTACAGCTCCATCTACGAGGCGGGGGAGCGGCTCGTCGAGAAGTGGTCGCTGGGGAAATCGGACCGATTTCGCCGACTGCTGACCGAGCAGCTAACGCCAACCGACCTGAACCGAACCTGAAGAATCGCTACCCGGCCGGCCTAAAGTCGCTGATTAATCCAAAAGATTAACGCGACTACCCAGGTGGGTAGGGAAATCGCCCACTCGGTGCACCTTGTATTCGAATTGCGGCCGTTAGCTTCGGCATCAGAGGAAAGCCGGGGTGACACCGTTCGATCCAACCGAGATCGGAGGTAGGCGCGGCAGCCGTAGGATCGCGCTCTGGCTGCCTGCCTGGGTGCTGCTCGGCGGGGCGCTCATTGTCTTCGTGGCCGCAGCCGGCGCCGCACTGGCGGGTCGCCAGGCCAACGCCCAGGCAGCGATCGCGCTGCTGCCGTCGCCGTCGCTCCCGGCGCTGCCATCTCCCAGCCTGCCCCCGCTCCCGACGCCTCCCAGGATCCTGCCCACGCCGCCTCTTCCCAGCCCGAGCCTGCCCGTTTCGCTCCCGACGCCTTCCCTACCCGTGACCCTCCCGACGCCCAGCCTGCCGGTCAGCCTGGGCTCCCCGCCTCCGACCCCAACCCTGCCCGTGCTCGGTGGGTCGCCAACGCCATCGCCCGCGCCAGGCGGGACGGGCAGCGCAGGGTCAAGCGGATCGGGTACGAGCGGAAGCGGACGAATCGGTGGCGGGGGCGGCGCTGGTGGGGGCGGCGGCATCCAGATTCCACTCACCGGGATCGTTCTCCACTCGCCCCTCGACGTCGCGCTCCTAGGCGCCGTCGCGGCACTGCCGCTCCTGTTCGCTGTCTGGCTCCTCCTCTTCGGCCGCACGTGGACCGCGGCCGCGCGCGCTCGCGACGCCCAGATCCGTCTGGCGCTGGCGCACGACCTCGGTCTCAGCCCGCGCGAGCTGGAGTCGGTCACGCTGAAGGGCCTGTTCAAGCTC
>DASZJK010000058.1:0-3497 GCA_035948155.1 Candidatus Dormiibacterota bacterium | reverse complement strand
AGGCTCTCCATGAGTATCGGGGTGGCCTCGCGGTCACCGAGGTAGCCGATGATTCCGCACATTTCCTTACCTCTGTAGCTCCTGGAACGTGTTTCTACCTTGCTGCGACGACTCTGAAACGGCTGCGGAGGCGGACAGGTTACTACGAGGGCGTCGGGCTTACCGCTGGGTTCGGCGAGATCGAGTACTTGATCGTCGCGGTCGACACCGATCCCGAGACGCCGTCCGGGTAGGGGATCGCGACCTGGAAGGTGGCGTCGGAAGTTTTGCCGGTGAGGTCGATCGCGGTCAGCGTGAGGCTGCGGAACCTTCCGATCGTGGTCGGGTCACCCGTGATGGTCACGGTGTTCGGCGTGATCGTCACCGCGGTGATCCGGTAGCCGCTGGCCGGGGGGTGGGACGGCGGCGAGTCGAGGAGCACGATAGTGCTGCTGTTCGACCCCGGCACGGCCTCGATGTGGATCGAGGCGGTGAGCGTGTCGAGAGTGGCGCAAGGGTAGGTGTGTTGACACGTGGTCAGGTCGACCAGGCCATTGCTGTTGGTCAGCTGGACCGGCTGGTTCGGGGAATCGATCGAGCCCAGGTTGACCGCGCCCGGGTAGGTGACGGTTGCCGTCATGTTCTTCAGCCAGCTCGCCGGGCCGCTGAAGTGGACCACGCACGGAGTATTAGGGCACTCGGCCGCGGTCTTGGTGATGCTCCACCCCGCCGCGGCGTGGGCGCTGACCTGCACCTGCAGGTCCTTGCCCGAGACGTATGTGTCGATGGTCACCGGGATCGGTGGCGGGTTCTGAATGCTGAGATCGGTGATCGTCGACTTCGCGACCACGTTTAGCTGGACATTGTTGCCGAGCTTGGCATGCGAAACGTCCACCGTCGCCGTGAAGCAGGAGCACTTCTTCGCCTTGGCGATCTCGTCTGCCACACCCGAGTAGGTGACGGTTGCGGTGCTCGGGAAGTTGAGCAGAATCAGGTTGGGTGGGATGTTGGCGTATGCGAGTGGAACGGTTTGTGAATCGGTGGTTGGGGGGTTCTGCGAGAACGCCACCGCGCCGAGCATGAGCACGGCGAGCGCGATCGCGAGCAGCTTGAGACGCCAGTCGTCGGTGACGATCCGCCAGCTCACCTGCGGATCCTGAAGCGCGAGAGGCCGTTGCCGTTCGGCGAAGGAACCTTCAAGGCGATCCTGCGGCGGAGGCTGTCGGCGTCGAGGTTGCGGCTGATCTTTCCTTCTTCGATGACTGAGATGTTTCCTGTCTCTTCCGAAATTACAAGAACGAGCGCGTCGGATGCCATCGACAGCCCCAGCGCGGCGCGGTGGCGGGTGCCCAGGCGCTCGCGCACGCTGCCGTCCTCGGGCAGCGGCAGCAGGCAGCCGGCCGCGACGATTCGGTCACCGCGCACGATTACCGCGCCGTCGTGCAGCGGCGAGTTCGGGTAGAAGATCGACTGCAGCATCTCGGCCGACACCTCTCCGTTGATGCGCACCCCGGTGGCGGCGTAGTCCTCGAGCCCGACCTCGCGCTCGAAGGCGATCAGGGCACCGGTCCGCTTGATGCTGAGCCGCTCCGCGGCCCGGATGGCCTCGGAGATTGCCTGGTTGTACTGCCTCGCGTTGAAGCGCGACAGCGGCCGGCCGAGGTGCCCGATGCGGCCGAGCTGGTCCACGGCACGCCTGAGCTCGGGCTGGAACATGAGAAGGATCGCGATGACGATGTAGACGGTGGCGTTCCTGAACAACCAGGACAGAAGCACGAGGTCAAGCGAGGTCGACACGACGCCCACCACCGCGAGGAGGATCAGCCCGACGACGATCTGCGTCCCCTGCGTGCCGCGCAGCAGCCGCAGGAGCTGATAGAGGACAAACGCGACGACGGCCACGTCGACGATCTCAATGGGTCCGATATGGCGCGCGACCTCCAGCAGCTGCAGGTAGAGGTTGCCGATCGTGCTCACGGCGCGAACAGCTCCGACATCAGCGCCATCTGCGCGTAGAGCCGGTTCTCGGCCTGCTGGAACACGACCGACCGCTTGCCGTCGATGACCGCGTCGGTCACCTCTTCCCCGCGATGCGCGGGCAGGCAGTGCATGAACACAGCCTTCGGCGCGAGATCCATCACCTTCTGACTGACCTGGTATGCGCCGAACGCTTTGTGGCGCGCCGCGCGCTCGTCTTCCTGTCCCATCGATGCCCAGACGTCTGTATAGATCACTGTTGCGTTTTCCAGGCCGCCGATGTCTTCCGTCAGCTCGACCTGGTGTGCGTTGGAATTGATCCTACGAGCCCGCTCCATCACGTCTTGATCCGGGTGGTAGCCGGGCGGGCTGATCACCTTGAGGTTGAATCCAGCGAGCGCCGACCCCTCGATGAGCGAGTTCGCGATGTTGTTGCCATCGCCGATGTACACGACGTGCTGCTCGGACAGCTCGCCCCGGACCTCCTCCATGGTCATGAGGTCGGCCAGCACCTGGCAGGGATGCGACCGGTCGGTGAGGGCGTTGATGACCGGCTTATCCGAGGCACTCGCGAGCTGGAGCAGGTCCGCATGAGAGCGCAGACGCGCGACGACGCCGTCGACGTAACGGTCGAGGACCCGCGCGGCGTCGCTCACAGACTCGCGGAATCCGAGCTGCACGTCCTGGCCGGTGAGGGTGGTGATGCTGCCGCCGAGCCTGGCGATGCCGACCTCGAACGAGACGCGCGTCCGGTGCGACGGACGCTGGAAGAGCATGGCGATGTGACGGCCCTCCAGGGGCTTTTCGCGCCACCGCCCGGCCTTGATCTGGTGGCCGAGGTCGAGTATCCGGCGGAGCTGGATGGGCTCCAGGTCCGACACGTCGATGAAGTCACGACCCTTCAGGGAATTCACTGGCGAGATCATGATCGCCCTGCCCACTGGCGTGGTTAAAGACGGGGCTCTATCAATTCTCCGGCCACGATGGGCGAGACCACGAGGTCACGCAGGGAGTCGAACTCGGGCAGTCTTGCCCGCAGCTTGGGGTCGTCGCGCAATTTGAGGATGAGGTCCCGGCAGGCGGCCGGCTGGAGCCCGAAGGTGACTGGCTTGAAGCTGAGCGGGGGCTCATTGCGGAACCGGATGGTGAGACGGTCGGTGAGCTTCACGCGGGGCCAGGCGCCAGGCTCGGCCAGCGTCACCGTCTCCATCGCGCTCCAGACGGCGCGCATCTCGTGGCGGCCCTGGATGACGAGGATGCGATCGCGGAAGAAGCCGAGTCGGGCCGGCGGCCAGTTTCGAAGCTTCAGGCCGGCCCATGCCGCCAGGCTCGCCGCTCCCGCCGCGCCGGCCACGAATGCGGCGCCGGCGACGGCCTCGTCGCTGAGACCGAATGCGACCACGGCCATCGCGCCGAAGGCCCCGGCGCACACAAGCCCGGCCACAGCCAGCGTCACGATCGAGCGGCTCGATCGAACGTAAATCAGGCTCGCCCCACCACCAGCGAGTAGTGTATTCCCGAGAGTGACGAGGGACATCAAA
>DASZJK010000057.1:0-3689 GCA_035948155.1 Candidatus Dormiibacterota bacterium | reverse complement strand
CGCCGCCAGCGGACCACCCGCCGCCGCCTCGGGCGCGATGTGGCCGATCATCAATCCGCGCGTCGCGCCTGAGAAACGTCCGTCGGTCACCATCGCGACCGTCTCGCCCAGTCCCTCACCGACGATCGCCGCGGTCACCTGCAGCATCTCGCGCATGCCCGGCCCGCCCTTCGGCCCTTCGTATCGGATGACGACGGTGTCACCTGGCTTGATGCGTCCCGCGTAAACCGCCGCGAACGCGTCCTCCTCGCGGTTGAAAACCCGCGCCGGCCCGCGATGCGACGTCGGCGTGTGTTGCGTGACCTTGACGACCGACCCGTCGGGCGCAAGGTTGCCACGAAGGATCACGAGGCCGCCCTCGTCACGCAG
Source organism: Candidatus Dormiibacterota bacterium (assembly GCA_035948155.1). Lineage (GTDB taxonomy): Bacteria > Chloroflexota > Dormibacteria > Dormibacterales > Dormibacteraceae > 40CM-4-65-16. The sequence goes on along the minus strand of DASZJK010000057.1, from coordinate 3,320 downwards.
CGGCGATGACAGCGGCCTGACCACTTCCTGTCCAACCGTCTCCCGCACAGACTCGACCTCCTCGCCGAGCGAGCGGCCCGTCACCGTGAGCGCGTCGCCGTCGATGTGACCGCCCTCGATCAGGCGCCTTGTGAGGAGCGCGATGCCGCCGGCCCTGTGCAGCTCGACCGCCGCGAAGCGTCCGCCCGGCTTGAGGTCGCACAGCAGTGGCGTGCGGCGGCTGATGCGGTCGATGTCGTCGATCGCCAGGTCGACCCCGACCTCACGGGCCAGCGCCAGCAGGTGCAGGACCGCGTTCGTGGAGCCGCCGCTTGCCGCCACGGCGGCGATCGCGTTGTCGAAGGCGCGCCGCGTCAGGATGCGCGAAGGCCGGAGGTCGTGATCGATCAGATCCAGGGCCATGCGACCGACGCGTTCGGCGGCCCGGTGCTTCTCGGGATCGACCGCCGGGATCGAGTTGAACCCGACAGGCGAAAGGCCGATCACCTCGAGGACCATCGACATCGTGTTGGCCGTGTACTGGCCCCCGCATGCGCCCGCGCCCGGGCACGCGACGGCCTCGAGCTCCGTGAGGTCGGAGTCGGAGATCCTGCCCGCGGCCGCCGCGCCGATCGCCTCGTAGACGTCCCCCACTGCAACCTGCGTCCCGCGGAAGTTGCCCGGCATGATGGATCCGCCGTACAGCACCATGCCAGGCCGGTCGACGCGCGCGAGCGCCATCGCCGATCCGGGATTCGTTTTGTCGCACGCGGCGAGGCAGATGAGGGCGTCGAACATGTGGCCGCGCGTGACCAGCTCGATCGAGTCGGCGATGACCTCGCGGCTCACGAGCGAGGTCTTCATCCCCTCCGAGCCCATGGTGATGCCGTCGGAGATCGCGATGGTGTTGAACTCCATCGGGTTCGCCCCCGCGGCGCGAACGCCGGCCTTCAACGGCGCGGCGAGCTCGCGCAGCCCGAAGTTGCACGGCATCGTCTCGGTCCAGCAGTTGGACACGCCGACGAATGGCTTGTCGATGTCTTCGGGCTTCAGCCCGATCGCGTAGAGAAATGATCGCGCGGCCGCGCGGTCGCGTCCTTCATAAAGAGCGCGGCTGGGCAGATCCCGATCAGGCATGAGGGCCGGATCAGCTTAGGGCGTCCTCCAGGTCGGCAATGAGGTCGGCGACGTCCTCGACGCCGATGGAAAGGCGGATCAACCCATCGCCCACCCCCGAACGCTGTCGTTCCCCCGCGGGGATCGAGGCGTGCGTCATGCGCGCGGGGTGCTCGGCCAGCGACTCGACCGCGCCGAGCGATTCCGCGAGCGCGAAGATCCTCAGCCGCTCCAGGACGCGGAACGCTGCCGGCTCGTCCTCCACCTCGAAGCTCACCATTCCGCCGAACAACCGCATCTGCCGCGCGGCCACCGCGCGGTTGGGGTGCGATTCGAGCCCTGGATAGAAGACCCGCTTTACGTTCTTGTTGGCCTGCAGCGCGCGCGCGACCTCCATCGCGTTCGCGCACTGGCGCTCGACGCGAAGGGCGAGCGTCTTCACTCCGCGCAGCAGCAGCCAGCAGTCGAACGGCGAGGGAACTGCGCCGACCGCGTTCTGGTGGAACCGAAGCTGCTTCTCCAGGTCCTCGTTGCTCGTCATCAGCGCGCCGCCGACGACGTCGCTGTGGCCGCCGATGTACTTCGTCGAGCTGTGCACAACGACGTCGGCGCCAAGATGCAGCGGCTGCTGCAGGTACGGAGTCGCGAAGGTGTTGTCGACGCACACCATCGCTCCGTGGCTGTGAGCGATCTCGCTGACCGCGTCGATGTCGACGACTCGGAGCAATGGGTTGGTCGGGGATTCCAGCCACACCATGCGCGTCTTCTCGCTCAGCGCTCTTTCCACCTCGTCCAGGTCCGACGCGTCGATGGCGCTGAACGTCAGCCCAAAGCGCTTCAGGACCTTGTCGAAGAGGCGGAAGGTCCCGCCGTAAACGTCTTCCATGTAGACGACGTGGTCGCCAGGGCTGAGGAGAAGAAGGAGCGTGCTCTCGGCGCCGAGCCCCGACGCGAAGGCCAGGCAGTGCCGGGCGTCCTCCAGCGCCGCGAGGTTTTCCTCCAGGGCCTTGCGCGTCGGGTTTCCGCTGCGTCCGTACTCGAATCCCTTGTGCTTGCCGACGCCCTGCTGGGCGAAGGTCGTCGCCATGTGGATGGGCTGCACGACCGCGCCGGTCTCGGGATCGGGCCCCTGGCCGATATGGACGGCGCGGGTCGAAAAACCCCAGTCGCTCTCGGAAGGCAAATCAGCCCCGGCCGCGGTGCGCCACGAACTCGAGCAGGTCGGCCCGAGTGATCACCGCGACAGGCTGCTCGTTCTGCACGACGAGCACCGCCTGCTCACCCCGCAGCAGCGGCTCGAAGGCATCGTCGAGCGATGAGTCGACCGCGACCTGGCTCATCGGCGGGTCCATCGCCGCCGAAACGGCGGTCGTCACGACCGCGGGGTCGCGGTAGACGCGGTCGAGCAGCGAGCGCTCCTGGAGCGTGCCCACGACCCCGCGCCCATTCGACTCCTCCACCACGGGCAGCTGCGAGATGCCGTAGCGCTGCATCAGGTCGATGGCCTCGCCCACCGACTTCTTTGCCTCGACTGTGACCAGCTGCGGCAGGCCCTTGGGGTGCGAGTCGAGGACCTCCTGGATTCGCACCGCGCCGAGCCGCGCGAGGTAGCCGTTCTGACGCATCCACTCGTCGTTGAAGAACTTGCTGAGGTAGTTGCGCCCCGTGTCCGGAAACAACACCACGATCACGTCGCCCGCCTCGCGCTCACGCGCGACCACCAACGCTGCGTGAAGGGCCAGGCCGGAAGATCCGCCGACCAGGATGCCCTCCTCGCGCGCCAGGCGCCGCGCGGCCATGAACGACTCCTTGTCGCTGACCTGCACGATCTGGTCGACGATGTCGATGTCCATCGTGCCTGGGATGAAGTCTTCGCCGACGCCCTCGACCTTGTAGGGCGCGATCGGCCCCGAATAGAGCGATCCCTCCGGGTCGGCGCCGACGATGTGCACCGAAGGCTTCCGCTCCTTCAGGTATTTGGCCACGCCGCTGATCGTGCCGCCGGTTCCCATGCCCGCCACGAAGACGGCGACGCGTCCCTCCGTTTGCTCCCAGATCTCAGGCCCCGTGGTCGCGTAGTGGGCCTCCGGGTTGCGCGGGTTGAAGTACTGGTTGGGCTGAAACGCGCCCGGAACCTCGCGCGACAACCGGTCGGCCACCGAGTAGTACGACTGCGGAGACTCGCGCTCCACGTTCGTGGGGCACACCACGACCTCTGCCCCATA
>DASZJK010000056.1:0-4741 GCA_035948155.1 Candidatus Dormiibacterota bacterium | reverse complement strand
GGCGGGTTCGTTTCACCGCTACACTGGCCCGCGGGCGTCGCTCTGGCGCCCGCGCGCCCAGCCCAAACCCCCTGCCACGCCCTGGGACCTACCCGGGAAAGGACTTCATGTGACCGAGAGCATCATCGACGCCAGAGGAGTCTGGAAGCGGTACAACACGGGCAAGATCAAGATCGACGCCCTCAAGGGCATCGACTTTGTGGTCGGGCGCGGTGAGGTGGTCGCGGTCATGGGCCCGAGCGGATGTGGTAAGACGACGCTCCTGAACTGCCTGAGCGGCCTCGATGTGATCGACGGCGGCTCGGTGAAGATCGATGGGCGCGCTCTGAACGAGCTCACCGACAACCAGAAGACTGACTTTCGGGCTCGGCACATGGGCTTCGTGTTCCAGACGTACAACTTGCTGCCGGTGCTGACCGGAATCGAAAACGTGGAGCTTCCGATGCTCGTCGGCGGTGTCAGGCCCGGGGTTGCCCGCAAGCGCGCCAAAGAAGCCATCGACATGGTCGGGGTTGGCGACTGGGCCGGCCACCGTCCGGCCGAGATGAGTGGCGGCCAGCGTCAGCGCTTCACGATCGCGCGCGCCCTGGCGACCAAGCCTGCGATCGTCTGGGCCGACGAGCCCACCGGCGCCCTCGACAGCGAAACCAGCTCCGGGATCATGGAGCTGATGGTCAAGCTCAACCAGCAGAACGACCAGACCTTCGTGTGGGTCACGCACGACGAAGAGGTTGGCGCTCTCGCCAAGCGGATGATCCGAATGCGTGATGGCCTGATCGTCTCCGACAGCGGGGACACCACCCGGAAGCCGAAGGACCCGGTACTGGCCGCCAGCGTGTGACCCCGTCCATCTTCGGGATCCCGACTCTCACCCTGGCCGAATGGATGGGCGCGGGCGTCGGCGCCGTCTTGCTCGTCCTGCTCCTTCTGGCAGCGTGGAACCGCGTCCTCTTGAAGATGGCGCTCCGCAACATCCCGCGCCGGCGTGCCCAGACCGTGCTCATCCTGTTCGGCCTCATGCTGGCCACCCTCATCATCACGTCCTCGCTGGCAGTCGGCGACACGCTGACCTATTCCCTGGTATCGATCCAGATGCCCCAGTTGGGTGGGGTGGACGAGGCGTTCACCCGCCACGCCGACTCCAGCCCCCAGGGTGCGTCGACGTCCGAGACGGACTTCTTCAGCTCGGCTCAGACCGCGGACGTCATCGCGCGCTCCAAGCTCGATCCCAACATCGCCAGCGCGGTCGGGGTGATCGTGGCTCCAGGCTCGATGGTGGATCTCACCAGCGATCAGGCGTCGTCGAAGAACGTGGCCGTTTTCGGCGTGCCGGCCGACTTCACAAGCGTCTGGGGCACGCTGGTAAGCCGCTCCGGCACCAGCCTCGACGTCAGCTCGCTTGGTACAAACGACGTCTTCGTGGGCAACCAGCTGGCCGACACCCTGAACGCCCACGTCGGCGACACGCTAAAGCTCTTCGTGGACGGGCACCTTACACAGGTGACGGTGCGCGGCGTCCTCAACACCGAGATCAATCCGAGCATCGCTGCCCACGGGCCGATCGTGAACTCGGTGGTGATGCCGATCGAAACGATGGGCACGATCGAGCAGCATCAGGGTGGCTCCAACCTGATTCTGCTTCACAACTACGGCGCCGGCGGCCTCGACGACCTGGGCCCCGGCGGAGCCACCGGCACAGAGATCACGCAACGGCTGCGTTCAGCCTTCACCGATCAGCAGGCGGCGGCCGAGATGTTCGCTTACCTGAACACCCCGCCCATCAAGGCCCAGATCAAGAAGATCCACAATGACGCCAGCTTCCTCGACCCCACGCAGGACCTCAGCCGCCGCCTCCTTGCAGCACTCGACCAGCCGGCGGTGACGAACGAGTTCAAGGCTTTGGTTGGCGACCAGTTCGTGCTGCAGTTCGTCGCCAACGCCGTGACGCTGTCAGTGCCGCAATCCAGCCCGGCGGCAGTCCGAGCTGCTCAGGATGAGTTCCGGCAGCGTGTCGCCTCGCTCCAGGTCGATAGCAATGCCGCCGCGGAGCTCAAGGCGCTGCTGGCGCAGCCGGACGTGCAGGTCCCGCTGCAGCAGCTCGCCGCATCGCTGCCCGCCGACGATCCCACTCGCGCCACGATCATCAGCCTGTTCGCAGAGGTCGCGCGCGCGGACCTCAGTCCCAAGTTCCGAGCCACGGTGAGCAACCCCAGCCTGCAGCGGGCGTTTGCACGCGCGATCGCGGTAATCGCCCCGATCGAGCTGGCGCAGTTCAACGACATCGCAGGGCGCCTGGACCTGTACCAATACAGCGCTTACAAGGCTGACGCGGTGACCTTCGGCCTGGTGGGCGGCACCTTTATCTCGGGTGCCCTGCTCGGTGTGAGCTTCTTCTCAATCGCGGTCGGCGTGCTCCTGATCTTCCTGATCTTCGTGATGCTCGCGGCCGAGCGGCGGGCGGAGATGGGCATGAGCCGTGCGGTCGGCCTCAAGCGCAGGCACCTGACCCAGATGTTCCTATTTGAGGGGACCGCTTACACGCTGGCCGCTAGCGTGATCGGTGTCGTGCTGGGCGTGCTCGTGGGCATGCTCATGATCCAGGTGCTCTCGAGCATCTTCACGGGCTTCTACAAAGGCCTCGCCCTTCAATACCACGTCGAGTGGACCACCCTTGTCGTCTCCATCTGCCTCGGCATCCTGCTGACCTTCATCGTGGTGGCCTTCTCCGCGTACCGCGTCAGCCGGCTCAACATCGTGGCCGCCATACGCGACCTCGACGAGAGCGAGCACCGCGGCGAAGGCATGCTCAGGCTCTTCACGGCACCGTTCCGGGTGGTTTGGGCCGGGCTGAAGCAGCTCCGCCACGGGCACCCGCTGGTGTTTCTGAACCGGATCACGCTCGGATTCCTCGGGGCGATCAGGACCTTCTGGTGGGCGCTGTTCAAGCGCGGCCCGATGACAATCGCGCTTGGCGTGCTGTTGATCGAGCTGAGTCTCAGCAGCCATGGCGAAATCGTTTACACGGCGGGAGTTTCCCTGGTCATTGTGGGATCCGGCCTCCTGCTCCGGTGGATCCTGACCACGGCCCATGTGCGCCCGCTGCTTGCGGGCCGCGCCGGGTTCACTCTGGCCGCCATAGGGCTGCTCGTGTACTGGGCTCGTCCATTCGGAAAAGTCGAGGAGCTCCTGCACATCACGGATGCGGTCAAATACAAGGAGCTTCTCGGCGGGCCAGAAGTCTTTGCACTGACGGCGTTGATGGTGCTTCTCGGCGCGATCTGGCTGGTCATGTACAACAGCGATCTGCTCATTCGCGGCGTGATGTTCTTCACCGGGCGCATCGGCGCCGTGGCGCCCATCACGCGGACGAGCATGGCCTATCCCATGGCAAGCAAGTTCCGCACGGGGATGGCGGTGGCGATGTTCGCGATAGTCACCTTCATGATCGTGTACATGTCCGTGTTCAAGGATGTCTTGCTCCAGAACTTTGGAGACGCAGACGCGGGCACTGGCCACTGGAGGATCGTCGCCGGGTCGCCTGACTCGAACTTTCAGACAACCGACAAGACGGTCTTTCCAGCCGACGCCGCCTCGCTCGTCCGAGCCGACCCAGTGGTTTCGAAAGAGGTCCGTGGCGTTGGCTGGGAGAACTATGGCTTGACCGTCAACATGCACCAGGTAAGGGCCGATGGCACTGTCAATAACCGGGTGCAGGGTCAGTTCGAGGGCAGCCAGCTACACGCGGTCGATGATGGCTACCTCAACACCACGGGGTACGCGATCCAGCCGCGCGCTGCCGGCTACGCGTCCGACCGGGATGTGTGGAACGCCGTGCGCGACAACAAGGGCTATGCGGTGATCGATGCGGGGAACCTCGACTCGTTCGGGGGCAACCCCGCGATCATCTCCGGCATCAAGTCGACGGACGCCTCGTTCCAGCCGTTCCAGGTCCAGGTGACCACTCCGAACATCAGCAGCTCGACGCCATGGACCCTGACCGTGATCGGGTTCATGACACGGCCGTTCTGGAGCGGCGTTTATGTTTCGCTTCAGACCACGATGGACAGCGGGTTCTTCGCGGCGCCGGGCGCGGCGCCAACCACGCCTTCGTCCAATGGGCCTCAATCGACGGCGCTCAGCAACCTGCGGCCGCTCACGCCGACCGGGTACTACTTCGCCCTCAATCCCGGGGTGGACCCGAAGGTGGCGCGCCTCGACCTCGGCAGGATGCTGGTCCAAGACCAGCTCGAGCCGGTCATCGTCGCCGACCAGCTGGCGCAGCAGCTGAGCACCTTTCTTACGCTCATCAACCTTGTGACTGGATTCCTCGCCCTCGGTCTGATCGTCGGAATTGCAGGGCTGGGTGTGATCAGTACCCGTGCGGTGGTTGAACGCTGGCAGCAGATCGGCATGCTGCGGGCGCTTGGCTATCGCCGCTCGCTCGTGCAGCGGTCCTTCCTTATGGAGTCGAGCCTCATCGCGATCCTGGGCTTGGTGATCGGAGCCCTGGTCGGCGTCTTGGAGTCGTACCGCTTCTTTGTGGTCGACAAGACCTTTGGAACTGTCGATTTCCACGTGCCGCTGCCCGAGATCGGCCTGATCCTATTGGCCGCGTATGTTGCGACGCTGCTGACCACCTACCTCCCGGCTCGCGCCGCATCACGGGTAGCTCCGGCGGAGGCCCTTCGCTACGAGTAGGGCGTCGCACCTCGACGTCCTCGTGCTCGGTGGTGGAACCGCG
>DASZJK010000055.1:0-6274 GCA_035948155.1 Candidatus Dormiibacterota bacterium | reverse complement strand
TGCGGGCGCTGCTCGACCTGGTCGGCGCGCCGCAGGACGCGTTCGCGATCCCGATCCAGGTCGAGGGGCGGTTCGCCGGACTGCTCGTGGCGCGGATGACCGCAGGCGCAGCCGAGACGCGCCGGCTCGCCGGTGTCCTCGCAGGCCAGGCCTCGGTGCTGCTGGGCCAGCTCGAGCTGGTCGACGCCCTCGACCGCGAGCGCCGCATGATGAACGCGATCCTTCGGCACTCACCGGTGGGCGTGATGCTGGAAGACGCCGCCGGCCGCATTGTTTACGCGAACCCGGAGATCGAGTCGATCTACAGCCTCCAGGCCTCCGAGATGCCAGGCCGAAAGCCTGACGAGGTCTACTCCGCCGCCGGCGCCGTCCCGGCCGAGGATGGCGAGTCCGACGGGACGCTCGAGCTGCGCATGAAGGACCCGGACCGCACCGTCCACGTCCGGCGGGTGGTCATCCCAGGACTCGAAGGCGAGCCTGCCGGCGTGCTCACGCTGCACGAGGACGTGACTGCCCAACGGCAGGCGCTGGAGGCGAAGGACCTGATGCTCCGCGCCATCGGCCACGAGGTCCGGAGCCCCGCCGCGGCGATGAAGAACACGCTCGCCGGCATCATGCAGTGGGAAGACACGATCGACGCCATGGGCCGCCGGTCGCTGCTGCAGGAGGCCTACGAGTCTTCCGACCGCTTGCTGAGCCTGGTCGAGAGCCAGCTGATCATCGCCAAGCTCGAGACCAAGCACTTCGAGCCCACCCCGGAGCCGGTCGACCTGGCGTCCGCGCTGGTCGGTGTCACCAGCGTGCTTGCTCACCGCTACGCCGAGCGCACCGAGGCCGTGCAGATCAACCTCCCCGAGGGCCTGCCACAGGCGTTCTGCGAGCCCGCTCACCTCGCGCAGGTGCTGACGAATCTGATCGGCAACGCGCTCGAATACACGAGCCGGCAGGTCCAGGTCGAGGCGCGGCAGGTGCAGCGCGGCTGGCTCGAGATCACCGTTGCGGACAGCGGTCAGGGCCTGCCGGCCGCGACGCTCGAAACCGTGTTCGAGAAGACCGGGCCCGCCGGCCGGAGCCGCTCGCAGGGCGGCCTGGGCCTCGGCCTCTACCTGTGCCGATTGGTCGTGGAACGGTCGTTCGGTGGCCGGATCTGGGTGGCGGCGAGCGACCGGCGGGGGACGACGTTCCGCTTCACCGTGCCGGCGAGGATCAAGACGTAGCCCTTTCCGCCGTTAGTACATCCATGGAGAACGGCCCGATGTGGGTTCGGGTGGGTGGCGGCATGGAGTCCGTGCCTGAGCACCAGCGGCACGGGCCGGCCGACGTGGAGTTCCCACCGCCGGGCGGACCGTGGAAGCCTCTGCTGCTCAACGGCCGCCTGGTGGGCTGGGCGGAGGAGTCGGGCCTGAAGGTGGCGCGCCGCTCGGCCGAGCTCGGGCAGCGCCTGGTCGACGACCAGCGCGAATACCTGCTCGGCCGGCTCGGCCACAAGCTGCGGTCCTCGGTGCTTGCGCTGCAGGAGTCGGCCCGCCAGGCCGCCTTCGGGCGGCCCGAGCTGCTCGAGGCCGTGTTCGAGCAAGCGCAGGAGGTCGGGCGGCGCGCCGCGGGGCTAGAGGCCGCGGCGATCGAGCAGAAGGACAGCGCCCGCGGGGTCGTGCTCGGAGCGGTCCTGAACCTTGCCCTCCCAGCGGCGAGCCGCGACGTGCCCGCTGACGCTGTCGTGGTCGGTTCGGAGCCCGTGCTGGTCGAGGCCTTCACGCGGGTTCGGGACTGGTTCGGTGACGCGCTCAGCGTCTCCGCCGAGCCCGTGGGCTCGTGGTGGAAGGTACGGATCCACGTGTCCGGCGAGCGGCGGCACCCCGCGGTGCCCGAGCTGGGCGAGCCCCTGGTGCGGCTGATCGTCGACACGCAGCTCGACGGCTGGCTCGACGCGAGCTCACCCGACGTCGCCGACATCTACCTGCCCGCCTACCGCATGCGCTGAGATTGGCTGCCGTTTCCAGGGTCGTCGCACCCAATCCCGGTCCCTACACCGGGCCTGGGACGAACACCTGGATCATCGACGCCGGTCCGGTGGCGGTCGTGATCGATCCCGGGCCTGACGACGACGCGCACCTCTCAGCGCTCGAGCGGCGGCTCGCCGGCAAGACGGTCGGCGTCGTGCTCGTGACCCACTCGCATCCTGACCATCTGCCGCTCGCCGAGCGATTCGCGCGGCCGCACAAGGCCTCGGTCCGGCGCTATCCGGAGCTCGTCGACGGCGATGTCGTGCGCGTCGGCAACCTGGGCGTGACCGCCCTCTACACGCCAGGGCACAGCGCCGACCACCTCTGCTTCCTGCTCGCGGACGATGGGGCGATCTTCACGGGCGACCTGATCCTCGGACAGGGCAGCTCGATGGTCACCTACCCGGAAGGCGACGTGGCGGCGTACCTGCGCTCGCTCGATAGCCTCGCCGCCCTCGAGCCGCGCATCCTCTTTCCGGGGCACTGGGACCCGGTGAGCGACGCGATGGGCAAGATCGTCGAGTACAAAACACACCGCCTCGAGCGCGAGAGGCAGGTCCTAGCCGCGGTTCGGCGCGGCGAGGGAACCGCCTCGGAGCTGACCCAGCGCGTCTACGGAGACATTGAAGAGAAGCTGATGCCGGCCGCGGAGATGACGCTGCGCGCGCACCTGAAGAAGCTTGTCGATGACGGTTTCGTCCGTGAAGACGGGGAGGTCTTCAAAGCGGTCGGTAACCTAGGCGGGTGACCAGCCCCTTTGGCCCTTCGGGCCACCTCCCCACAAGTGGGGAGGACGGCAAGCCGATTCTTTCTCTGTCTGCGCCCGAGCTCGAGGGTTGGCTCGCGGAGCATGGCGCGCCCGCGTATCGCCGCGAACAGGTGTGGTCGTGGCTCGGGCGCGGCGCGGCGAGCTTTGACGACATGAAAGATCTTCCCAAGGCGCTCAGGTCGGCGCTCGCGACCGATTTCAGCATCACCTCGCTCACGCCGATCGCGGTGTCTCAGGCGGACCATGGGCTGACGACCAAGACCCTGTACGAGATGGAAGGGGGCCACTCGGTGGAGGCGGTGGTCATGCGCTATTCCGACCGCACGACGCTGTGCATCTCCTCGCAGGCGGGCTGCCCGGTGGGCTGTCCTTTCTGCGCCACCGGCAAATTTCCATTCGGCCGCAACCTGAAGTCGCACGAGATCGTCGAGCAGGCGATCGACGCGCAGCGGTTGCTGCTCGGGGAAGGACGGCGGCTGTCGCACGTCGTCTTCATGGGCATGGGGGAGCCGATGGCCAACTACAGCTCGGTCGTCGACGCGGTGCGGCGGCTGGCCGACCCACAGCTGCTCGGCATCAGCCCGCGGAGGATCGTGGTCTCGACCAGCGGCTTGATCCCGCGCATCGAGCAGCTCGCTGAGGAGAAGATTCCGGTCACGCTCGCCATCTCGCTGCACGCGGCGCGAGACGAGCTGCGCGACGTGCTCGTGCCGATCAATCGCAAGTACCCGGTGCACGACCTCGTCGACGCAGCGCAGGCGTACGCCGCGAAGACCGGACGCCGGGTGAGCTACGAGTGGGTGATGCTCGCGGGCGTGAACGACACGGAGCAAGACGCGCGCGAGCTCGGTGCGCTGCTGCGGCGCAAGCTCGCGCATGTCAACCTCATCCCGTTCAACCCGGTCGACGGCACGCCCTATCACGCGCCCGCTCGGAGCTCGATTCGTGCGTTTCGCGAGATGGTCGAGGCCCAGGGCCTCAACGTGACAGTGCGTGACACGCGCGGGCGCGAGGCCGACGCGGCGTGCGGACAGCTGCACGAGCGCGTGATGCGCACCGCCGTGACCGGCCAAGTTCCGGCCTGAAGATGCTTTTTGCCGGCACGTCCGGCTTCAGCTACTCGACCTGGAAGGGCAAGTTCTACCCGGCGTCGCTTTCCGGCGCGAAGATGCTCGCCTACTACGCGTCGCGCCTCAATGGAGTCGAGCTGAACGGCAGCTTCTACCGCACGCCACCGGAGCCTGCGATGCAGAAGTGGGCCAGCGACGTGCCGCCTGGCTTCCGGTTCTGCATGAAGGCCAATCGCGGCCTGACGTACTCCGCCGACGCCTTCGACCGCGTCGGGCTCGCGCGAATCTTCAGCGAACGCATCACGCCGCTGGGCGAAAAGCTCGGACCGGTCCTGCTTCAGTTTCCGCCCGTGCGGCAGAAGAACCCGGCGCTGCTCGATTCACTCCTGACCGCGGTGCGATGGCCGGTGGCCGCGGAGTTTCGTCACGAGTCCTGGTTCGACGATGAGACGTACGAAGTGCTGCGCGAGCACGGCTCAGCGCTCGTGGTCACCGACGAGGAGAAATGGCCGCGGGCGCCGCTGATGGACCTTGGCCCGGTCGCGTACTTCCGTCTGCGTCGCGGTTACACCCGCAAGTCGCTGGAGCCGTGGGTCGAGCTGGTTCGGTCGGCGGTCGCTACGCACCAGGAAGTCCACGTCTACTTCAAGCACCACTCGCAGTCGCCTGGGCTGGCGCAGAGGTTGTTGAGGCTCGCCGAAAAAGAATCGGTATCGCGATGACCGCGATCACGACCATGAGCAGCGACGCGATCTGCGCCTGGCGCAGCCCCAAGATGATCTGCATGTCGAGCCGGAAGTAGCTGAGGAAGAATCTCCCCAGCGCGTAGACGCCAAAGTAGGCCAGGCCGAGCACGCCGTCCGGGAGCAGCTGCTTCAGGCGCTGGTGAAATGGAAGGATCGCGCCGAGGATCAGAAGGCAGAGGACCATCTCGTAAGCGACCTCGGGGTGAACCACCCGGCCCGGCTGTCCGAGGGTGTACTGGTTGACGTACTCGACGCCCCACGGAAGATTCGTGGGCGAGCCGTGGTGCTCGCCGTTGATCACGTCGCCGATCCGCCCGATCGTCAGGCCGAGCATCGCGGCAGGGCCGCCGGCGTCGAGGATCTTCCAGAACGAGTAGTGCGCCCGGCGCGCCCACACGTAGACGCCGACGATCGCGCCGAACAAGCCACCCCACTGGCTGATGCCGCCTTCGGTCAGCGCAAAGATGCGCAGCCACTGGCCGTTGGCGAAGATGCGCCAGTTCTCCCAGACATAGAGAAGACGCGCGCCGACCAGTCCCAGCGCGACCATCCACGCCAGCCCGTCGCCAGTGCCCTGCAGGTCGGGGATGTCCTTCTTCAGGAGCCAGAAACCGATGCGCGCGGCGGCGATGATCCCGAGGACCGAGAACACTCCGTGCCAGGTGATGAGGAACGGGCCGAGCCGAACGATGTTGGGATCGAGGTCGATGACGATCGTCAGAGGCATTCAGGACGTCACATCGTTGCGCGGCTTGGCGCCAATCAAGCGGTGACTCTCATCGCGCGCTCCAGACGCGCAAGCGCGACCTCCTTGGGCAGAAGGCCGAAGCAGTAGTGAATCGGTAGCGCGACCTTCTTGCCGGTGAGGATGTCGCGCAGCGGCGTGTAGAACTTGCCCTTGCCGACTCCAGAGTCCGCGACCGCCTTCTCCAGCGCGGCCTCGATCGTTTCTGGCTCCCAGGGCACTTCCTTCACCGCTTCGATCGCGCTCCTCACGCGCTTCGACGCCTCGGCATCCAGCGTGGGCGGCGCCGGGTCGGACCACACGAAGTCGAGGTAGTCGATCGCCTGCGCGAGCTTGTGCAGTCGCGTCTGCAGCGCAGGCGCCGCCTTGGCCAGCGTCTTCTCATCGACCTGGGGCACGAACGGCGCCAGGCGCTCGGTGAGCTCGTCGATGGTCAGCTTGCGAATGTACTCGCCGTTGATCCAGTTGAGCTTCTCCCAGTCGAACCGCGCACCCGCGTGCTGGACGCGGTCGAAGGAAAACAGGCGCACCAGCTCATCGAGCGTGAACAGCTCTTGCTCCGTGCCCGGATTCCAGCCCAGCAGCGCGAGGTAGTTGATCAGCGCGTCAGGCAGATAACCGAGCTCACGGAAGAGCCCAAGGTTGCTTTCGGGGTGCTTGCGCTTGGAGAGCTTTGTCCCGTCGGGCGCGAGGATCAGCGGCATGTGCGCGTACGCCTCGGGGCGCTCGTAGCCGAGGGCGTCGAGGAGCATCAGCTGATAGGGCGTGTTCGACAGGTGCTCTTCGCCGCGAATCACGTGTGAGATCTTCATCAGCGCATCGTCCACGGGGCTCGCGAACTGGTAGGTCGGATAGCCGTCCGACTTGACGATGATGAAGTCGCCGATCAGGTTGGAGTCGAACCTCATCTCGCCGCGGACCATGTCGTGGAAGGTCACCTC
>DASZJK010000054.1:0-2204 GCA_035948155.1 Candidatus Dormiibacterota bacterium | reverse complement strand
CCGGGCTCGGCGATGATCGCGGCGAGCACTCGCAACAGGCGGGCGAGCCGCTCGGCGCGATTCACTGGCGCGGGGGAGGACGGCTGTCCTCCCCCGCGGAACCCCCTCCTCCCACCTGCCGCGCTGGCAGGCGTCTGGAAGGAGGGCGCTGGGGAGACGGCCGGAATGAATCCGGCCTACAGCTCCACTTCGTCGCTACGAAATCTCTTCCCAGGAGGTCGTCGGATTGCCCTCGAACGGGTCTGCCTCAGCCTCCTCCTGGTTGCCCACCTTCTGGTGGAACCGGCTCGCGATCATCTGGTAGGCCATCGCCTTGGGGATGCCGAGCTTGGTGAGCGACTTCACCTCGTCGGCCATCACCTTGTCCCTGGCCGCCTCGATGCCTGCCAGGACCTCTTCGATAGACGCCGTCTTCTTCTTCACAGCGAGATGCGATTGTACCGGGTCGTTTTTAACCCGGCCTTAGACTGATGTTCGTATTTACTGCGGCCGCTCCTGGTGGGGGTTTGGATGCCTAACGACTACGCTCCAGACAAGATCAGAAACGTGGTCCTGCTGGGCCACTCGCACGACGGCAAGACCATGCTCACCGAGGCGATGCTGTTCGCCTCCGGAGGCGTTCCCCGGATGGGCTCGCCCGACTCTTCGACGGCCACCACCGACTTCGAGCCCGAAGAGCAGAAACGGAAGATCTCGATCAATCTCGGCGTGGCGTTTGCGGAGCACAACGGTTTCAAGATCAACATCCTCGACGCGCCCGGCTTCTTCGACTTCGCCGGGCAGGTGGCCAGTGGGCTGCGCGCGGCGGAGGCGGCCGTGGTGGTGGTCGGCCCGACCTCGCAGCTTGCCGTCGGCACCGAGATCGCGTGGGAGCACTGCAACCGGACCAGCAAGCCGCGCATCGTCGTCGTCAACAAGCTCGACAAGGAGAACTCGGACTTCTACGGCGCGGTGGCCGCGATGCGGGAGACGCTCTCGCCACGGCCATTTCCGCTCCACCTCCCGATCGGCGCCGAGCAGGACTTTCGCGGCATCGTCGACCTGCTGCACCTGAAGGCGTTCGTGACGTCGGAGGACGGCAAGGGCAGCGAGGTCCCCATCCCGGATGACATGAAGCAGCGGGTCGAGGAGCACCGCGGCCAGCTCATCGAGGCGGCCGCCGAGAGCGACGACTCGCTGCTCGAGAAGTACCTCGACGCCGGCACCCTCGACGAGGACGAGATCCAGCGCGGCCTGCGCCAGGGCATCCTCGAGGGCAAGGTCGCGCCGGTCGTGTGCTGCTCGGCCACCAAGCTCCTCGGCGTGCGCACCCTGATGTCGACGATAGGCGAGCTCATGCCGCCGCCCGAGGCGGAGGTCGACAAGCCCGTCAAGGCCTTTGTCTTCAACACCGCCGGCGACCAGTTCGGCCGGGTGAGCTACTTCAAGGTGATCGCCGGCACGGTCAAGGCCGACGCGCACCTGCCCAACTTGAGCCGCGGCGGCGAGGAGCGACTGGCGCAGATCTTCTTCCCACGCGGCAAGGAGCACGTCGCCGCCACCGAGATCCGCGCTGGCGACATCGGCGCCGCGACCAAGCTGGCCCACACGCTTACCGGCGACACGCTTGGCCAGAAGGACGGGGGTCCGCTTCCGCCGATCGACCTCCCCCCGCCGGCCTACAGCCTCGCCATCGTGCCCAAGGCGCGCGGCGACGAGGAGAAGATCTCGTCGGGCCTGGCCCGCTTGAGCGAGGAAGACCCGACGCTGCACGTCGAGCGCACCGAGGAGACGCACCAGCTCGTGATCGCGGGGCTGGGCGACGTCCACCTCGACGTGACGCTCGAGAAGCTGAAGCGCAAGTACGGGGTCGAAGCTACGACGTCGACGCCACGCGTCCCCTACCGCGAAACCGTGCACGGCTCGGCGCGCGCCGAAGGCCGCCACGTCAAGCAGTCAGGCGGTCACGGCCAGTACGGCATCTGCGTCATTGAGGTCGGGCCGACAGCCCGCGGTGAGGGATTCGTGTGGGAGGACAAGATCTTCGGCGGCTCGATTCCGCAAAACTTCCGGGTGTCGGTGCAGAAAGGCATCGTCGACACGATGGCCAAGGGCGTCGTCGCCGGCTATCCGATGGTGGACGTCAGGGTGACGCTGCTCGACGGCAAGTATCACAGCGTCGACTCCAACGACATGGCCTTCCAGATCGCGGGCTCGCTGGCGAT
>DASZJK010000053.1:0-2994 GCA_035948155.1 Candidatus Dormiibacterota bacterium | reverse complement strand
GGCAGCACCTCGATCCGTCTTCGCGGGAAGCAGATCCCCGTGCCGTCGAAGCACTTGATGATGGCCTCCTTGGCGGCCCAGCGGCCGGCAAGGCGTTCGTCGTTGCCGGCGCAGTAGGCCTGCTCGGCGGGCGTGTAGACCTTGTCCAGGAAGCCCTGGCCGGAGCGCCTTACGGCAAGCGCGATCCGCTCAACCGATACCGCGTCGACGCCGATGCGCTGCACGCCACCATTTTGCCGCCCAGCCCCTCCGGCGCTTCGCGCCACCTCCCCACTTCGTGGGGAGGACCCGCCCAGCCCCTCCGGCGCTTCGCGCCACCTCCCCACTTCGTGGGGAGGACTTGCCCAGCCCCTCCGGCGCTTCGCGCCACCTCCCCACTTCGTGGGGAGGACTTGCCCCCTCCGGCGCTTCGCGCCACCTCCCCACTTCGTGGGGAGGACCGTCGGGACTTGTTATTCGACTGTGACGCTCTTCGCGAGGTTCCTTGGCTGGTCCACGTCCTGGCCGAGCTTTACGCCGATGTGGTACGCGAACAGCTGCAGCATCACCGTGTTGAGGACGACCGACGCGAGCTCCTCGACCTTCGGCATCACGAAAACGTCGGTCGCGACGCCGTCGAGCGAGTGATCTCCTTCGGTAACGAGCGCGAGCACCGGAGCGCTGCGGGCGACGATCTCGTGCACGTTGCTGACCATCTTTTCGCTCGTCGAGCTGGCGGTGCACACCGCGACGACGGGGAACTGCTCGTCGAGCAGCGCGATCGGGCCGTGCTTGAGCAGGCCGCCCGATGTGCCCTCGGCGTGGACGTACGAGATCTCCTTGAGCTTCAGCGCTCCCTCGAGCGCCACCGGGTAGCCGAGCCCGCGGCCGGCGTACACGAAGTTGCGGAACTTGCTGTATTTGTCAGCGAGCCCCTGGATCTCCTTGTCGCGCGCGAGGATTCCGCGCACCTGGTCCGGAAGAATTCGCATGGCCTCGACGATCTCTTGGCGCCGCTCGAGCGAGATCCGGCCTTTGACGGTGGCCAGGCGCAGCGCCAGCAGGTACAGGCTGACCATGTGCGCGAGCAGCGTTTTGGTCGAGGCGACCCCGATCTCGGGTCCGGAGTGCAGGTAGATTGCGCCGTCGGCATCGCGCGCCGCTGAGCTGGCTATGACGTTGGTGACCGCGACGCTGAGCGCGCCAAGCTCCTTCGCCTGATGCAGCGCGACGAGCGTGTCCGCGGTCTCGCCGGACTGCGTGATGACGACGTCGAGGGTGTCCTTGCCGACCGTCGGCCGGCGGTAGCGGAACTCCGACGCGTCTTCAGCGCGGGCCGGGATGCCGACCCAGTCCTCGATCACGATCTCGCCGACCATCGCCGCGTGCAGCGACGTGCCCATGCCAAGCAGCAGCACGTCCTTGATCGCGCGCAGCTTTTCGTCGGCGATGTCGAACTCGCGGAACGAGACGAGGCCGTCGTCGGACAGCCGCCCTCGCATGGCGTTCGCGACCGCCTCGGCCGACTCGTGGATCTCCTTGAGCATGAAGTGCGAGTAGCCGCCCTTCTGCGCCTGGGCCACGTCCCAGTCGACATGGACGATCTTCGGATTAACGGTCACGCCGTCGAGCGTCGAAACCTCGGGACCGAGCGGCGTGACCGCCGCGACCTCGCCCTCGCCGAGGACGAGCACGCGCTTGGTGTAGGGGATGATCGCGGTGATGTCAGACGCGATGTAGTACTCGTTGTCGCCGAGACCGACCACGAGCGGCGCGTTGAGGCGGGCGCCGACGAGCAGCTCGGGGTCGTCGCTGGTGAACATCGCCAACGCGTAGGCGCCGCGGATCCGCTTGAGCGCCTGGCGCACCGCTGCGAGGAAGTCGCCCTTGTAGTACTTCTCGATGAGGTGCGGGACGACCTCGGTGTCGGTCTCGCTCGGAAACTCGTGGCCCTCCGCCTCGAGCTCGGCCTTGAGCTCGACGAAGTTCTCGATGATCCCGTTGTGGACGACGAAGATCTTGCCCTTGCAGTCGGTGTGCGGATGGGCGTTGATATAGGTCGGCTTGCCGTGGGTGGCCCAGCGCGTGTGGCCGATGCCGAGCTTTCCCGAGGGCATGTTGGCCTGGAGCTTCTCGATCAGCGTGTCGACTTTCGCCTCGGACTTGGTGACGCTGGTGTGGGTCGCCTCGCCCGCTCTGGGCTGCTCGAGGACGGCCACGCCCGCGGAGTCGTAGCCGCGGTACTCGAGGCGCTTCAGGCTCTCCATGAGTATCGGGGTGGCCTCGCGGTCACCGAGGTAGCCGATGATTCCGCACATTTCCTTACCTCTGTAGCTCCTGGAACGTGTTTCTACCTTGCTGCGACGACTCTGAAACGGCTGCGGAGGCGGTCAGGTTACTACGAGGGCGTCGGGCTTACCGCTGGGTTCGGCGAGATCGAGTACTTGATCGTCGCGGTCGACACCGATCCCGAGACGCCGTCCGGGTAAGGGATCGCGACCTGGAAGGTGGCGTCGGAAGTCTTGCCCGTTAGGTCGATGGCGGGCAGCGTGAGGGTGCGGAACCTTCCGATCGTGGTCGGGTCACCCGTGATGGTCACGGTGTTCGGCGTGATCGTCACCGCGGTGATCCGGTAGCCGTTCACCGGGGGGTGGGACGGCGGCGAGTCGAGAAGCACGATCGTGCTGCTGTTCGACCCCGGCACGGCCTCGATGTGGATCGAGGCGGTGAGCGTGTCGAGAGTGGCGCAAGGGTAGGTGTGTTGACACGTGGTCAGGTCGACCAGGCCGTTGCTGTTGGTCAGCTGAACTGGCTGGTTCGGGGAGTCGATCGAGCCCAGGTTGACCGCGCCCGGGTAGGTGACGGTTGCCGTCATGTTCTTCAGCCAGCTCGCCGGGCCGCTGAAGTGGACCACGCACGGAGTGTTAGGGCACTCGGCCGCGGTCTTGGTGATGCTCCACCCCGCCGCGGCGTGGGCGCCGACCTGCACCTGCAAGTCCTTGCCCGAGACGTATG
>DASZJK010000052.1:0-3984 GCA_035948155.1 Candidatus Dormiibacterota bacterium | reverse complement strand
GTGCGCTCCTAGCCGCGCCACCCTTTCCTTGGCTCCGGCCGCCGATGCCGCGAATCTGCTGCGACACTCCGTCGCCGGTCACTTCCGATGAGACGGCTGCGCAACATCGGGCGGCTGTTCACGGGCACCACCGCCGGCGTGATCGAGGACGCCGCTGTCATCTGCGACGGCGAGGAGATCGCGTGGGTGGGCAAGCACGGCGACGAGCCGCGCGACCTGATGGAGGCGGTTGTCGACGAGGACGACTGCGCCGGCGGCCTCGTGACGGCGGGGCTGATCGACGCGCACACGCATCCCGTCTACGCCGGCGACCGCATGGCGGAGGTGGCGATGCGCTCCGCAGGCGCGTCGTACGAGGAGGTGGCAAAGGCTGGCGGAGGGATCCGCGCCACGGTCAAGGCCACACGTGAGGAGCCGATCGGTCAGCTCGAGGACGCGACCTCGCGCCGGCTGTGGTCGTGGCTCGAAGGCGGCACGACGACCGTGGAGGCGAAGACCGGCTACATGCTGCAGCGCGACGGCGAGATCGAAAACGTCCGCCTGCTCGCGCGGTTGGCGAATCGCCGCGACCTTCCGCGCATCGAGATCACGTTTCTCGCGGCGCATGCCCTCCCGCCCGATCGTTGGGCACGGCTGGCCGCTTACGCGAAGCAGGTCGCGGAGTCGTGCGACGACGCGTACATGGCGGGCGCGCGGTTCTGCGATGTGTTCTGCGACCGTGGTTACTTCAGCGTCGCGCAGTCGCGGAGCATCCTCAAGGCCGCGATCAGGGCGAAGCTAGGCCCGCGCCTGCACGCCGACGAGCTCGCACGCACCGGTGGCGCGCGCCTTGCCGCAGAGCTGCACGCGGTGTCGGCGGACCACCTGCTTCGCGCCAATCACGGCGACGCGGTCGCGCTCGCGCGCGCCGGCGTCGTGGCCACGCTGGCCCCCGGAACGGCGCTGTCCATCGGCAAGATGCCACCGGTGAAGTCGCTGATCGACGCGGGCGCGGTCATCGCGCTGGGGACGGACCACAACCCCGGTACGAGCGGGCTTACGAGCATGAGCGCCGTTGTCGCCCTGGCGGTCGCGGTCTTCAAGATGTCAGTCGAACGTTCGCTCATTGCGGCCACGCTGGGCGGCGCGTATTCGCTGTCGTGCTCGGACCGGGGCGTGGTCGCCCCGCGCAAGCTAGCCGACCTGGTGCTGTGGGACGCCGAGCACGAAGGGGCCTTCGCCTGGGCCTACGGGCTCAAGCCCCGCGTCGTGTGGCTGCGGGGCTCGCAAGTATTTGCCTCCTAATTGGTTGCTAATTGCGTGCAATGGGCCTATAAGTTGCACCTGAAAACGGCCGCCGTCCGGCGTAATCCAATTCAGCCGCGGTCGAAAATGGAGGAAGGCAAGTAGTGGCAAAGTGGAATCCCCTGGCGCTGAAGATTCTCATGTGGGTAATGGGGATCTTGCTCGTGGTCAGCTCGGCGGCTAGTTTCATCGGAGTCAACCTCATTCCTGCGAACACGGGCATCGCCGGCGCCGCCACCGCTCCAGTAGCGGGGATCGCCTTTGGCGCGGGCATCATGATCGCGGGATTCGACCCGGTCGCGAACATCAGCTGGGTCCGCGCGATCGTCGTCTACGCGATCCTCGAGATCGTCTACAACGTCTTCACGATGATCGTGCTCGGGGTGTTCGACGTCGTCGCGTTCATCATCGCGATCCTGGTCGCGGTGCTCGTGCTCGTGCTCTATCCGAACAAGCCGGCTCTGTGGATGCAGGGCGGACTTTCGAGCGGGGCTCGCGCGTAAGAGTTCTTCCGTCTGACGCTCGAGGGGCGGCGACAGCCGCCCCTCTCTTTTTCAGGCGCGGATCACCGTCGTGCGCGCGACCTCGTCGTGTAGCGATCGGCGCGACATCCACGACAGCGGCATCAGCGCGAACCTCAGCAGCGACTGCGCCACCGTCGGTCGAGAACCGTCGAGGCTCACCACCCTCTCGTGCAGCACCACACCACCGAGCGTGCGGCCGAGAAGGCTCCAGCACCCGACGTGATACGCGGCGGTGATCACCAGCGTTCGGCGCAGGCGGCGCCGGCCGGTGAGTCTCGCGAGCGTCAGGCAGAACGCGACGTCGACGGCCGCCGCCCTCAATCGGTCTTCGCGCGCAGCTTCGACACCGGGAAGCGGATCGTTTCTTCGGAGCCCCAGCAGATAGAGACGCGTGGCGAGCTGGTGGACCTGCAGGTGGCTGACGTCATAGAGCGGTCTTGGGATCACCGGGCGGTGGCCGGTGGCCGAAGCGCTGACCGCTCCGTTCTCCGACTCGATTCGCCACACGCCGCCCGGCCTCGCGAGTATGCCCCCCTCGATGGGCCACTCGAAGAAGTCGCGCCCGAGGCGTTCGCTGCCGAAGCGCAGGAGCTCGAACGGGCCGAACCGCCACGCGTTGTCGCGGAAGCGGACGAGACCCAGGGTGAGGTCCTGGACAGCCTCGATGTAGGCGTCACGCAGCTGCGCGCCGCTGAATGGTCGCGTGACCTCGACCGAGTCCGAGGTCGTGATCGCGTCTCCGCTCCAGGTGACCACTCCAATATCTTCGTTGGAGTGGCACGGCTAGAGTTCTCCGCAGGCGTGACCGTCAAGGCCACACCCGAGCGCGCCTTCGACTACTTCGCCGACTACCGCCACGTGGCGGATGTGCTCGACGGCGTGAGCCGGTGGGAGCCGCTGGGCGGCCGGACGACCGGCGTCGGCGCCCGCTACCGCGTGGAGATGACCACGTTTGGGATCCCGCTCAAAAACGTGCTGCGCCTCAGCCGCTGGCAGCGCCCGACGGAGATTGCGTGGGTCTCGGAGTCGGGGCTGATCAAGCAGGAAGGTGGGTTCGGGTTCCGCGAGGTGGCCGGCGGCGTCAGGATCGAGCTGCGGATCGTCTACGAGCCGCCCGCGTCGGTGATCGGGGCGGCGGTGGCCCGGAGGATGGACGGCCTGGTCCGCCGCCGGCTGCAGCGCGCCCTGGAGCAGATCCAGGACGTGCTCCAGGCATAGAGTTCTGAGCATGAAACTGACCCGCGAGGCGGGGGCGATCCTGGGAAGATCCTCGATCGGCATGCTCGCCCTGCGCGCCGGTCGGACACCCCTCGTGAACCCGGCCGTGTTCAGCTTCGCCAGCGGCGCGATCTGGATGACCACCTCGCGCTACGCGGCCAAGACCGTGCTCGCGAAGCGGGATCCGCGCGCGGCCTTTCTCGTGGACGGTGGGTCGCAGGCGGTCTTGATGCGCGGCGCGCTGGAGGTGTTCGACCCGCTGTCGCTGTCCAGCGACGTACACGCGGTGCTCGAGGGTCCCGGCTACCTGCTGGGGATGGCCGGCTACGCGATGCGCAACGCGCCGTTCTTCGCCGGCTACGTGCTCGACCTAATGCGCCTTCCCAGGGAATGGATGCCCTACAACAGGGTCGTCCTGCGTCTCAAGCTCAGCGACGCAGATATCGTCGAGGGCGCTCCGTTTCCGTCCGCACAGGCGGCGCGGGTCCCGGCGGTGCCCGCGGACGTGAGCCGGCGCCTGGCGGGAGTATCGCGCGCGTACGCGTGCTGGATCGAGGGTGGGATGCCCGTGCTTCGCCCCGCGTTCTGGGAGGTCGAGCGCGGGGTGGTGAGCCTGGCTCCCACGAGCGGCCGGCCGCGGATCGGCTCGCCGGGGGCGCTCGTGGTGGAGTGGCACCACCGCTTCCGCCCTTCGCAGATGGTCGGCGCGTGCGTGCGCGGCACCTTCGCGCCGTCCAGCGACGGCGAGGCGATCGCGGAGCGCTACGGACTGCGCCTTGCGGAGGTGCCTGAAGTCATCGACCTCAAGCCGGAGCGCGTCACCTCGTGGCGCGGGTTCGCGATCACGACCGGCGTGCCGCGCGGCGCGCGACAGCTGCGCGTCGCCAACGAATGACGCGACCGGCTGCGCCGGACATACGCGTCCGGAAATGGGACAGCGGACGGTGGACCGACGCGC
>DASZJK010000051.1:0-1835 GCA_035948155.1 Candidatus Dormiibacterota bacterium | reverse complement strand
ACCAGGCGTTTAGCCTGAGCAAGTGGCTGAGGTAGCGGAAAAGGCCGAGGCGGCCTCTCCGAAAGGGGAGGCCGCCGGCACGCCGGCGATCAAGACGGTCGAGCTGTCGAAGAAGTTCGGCAAGACGGTCGCGCTGGCGTCACTCTCGATGACGGTCCCGCGCGGCGAGGTCTTCGGTTTCCTCGGTCCCAACGGCGCGGGCAAGACGACCGCTGTGAAGGTGCTGCTCGGCCTACTTGCGCCGACCTCCGGAGGAGGCTCGCTGCTGGGCAAGCCTGTCGGCGACCTCGAAACCCGCCGCCACATCGGCTACCTGCCCGAGCTTTTTCGGTACCAGGGCTGGTTGTCGGCGGCCGAGGTGCTCGCGCTCCACTGCGAGCTCGCGCCTCTTCCTCGCTCGAGCTGGAAGGACGAGATCAGCACCGTGCTCGAGACCGTCGGGCTGACCGAACGGGCCGGCGATCGCGTCGGCACCTTCTCCAAGGGCATGCAGCAGCGGCTCGGCCTTGGCGCAGCGCTGCTCGGCGAGCCGGAGCTTGTTTTTCTTGACGAGCCGACGTCGGCCCTCGACCCCGTCGGCCGCCACGACGTGCGTGAGATCATCCGCGGCCTCTCGGCTCGGGGCACGGCCGTGTTCCTCAACTCGCACCTGCTGACCGAGGTCGAGCAGGTCTGCGACCGCGTCGCGGTGGTCGACCACGGGCGCGTGATCGCCGAGGGGACGATGGACGAGCTGCTCGGCGGCACCGCCGTGCGCGTGCGCGTCACCGGTCTCGCGCAGGCCGACAAGAACAAGCTGATGACCTTCGGCCGGATCGATGACGAGGGCGACCAGCTGACCTTCAACAACCTGGCTCCGGACCGCGTGCCCGAGCTGGTCACGACGATCGTCGAGATGGGCGGTCGCGTCTACGAGGTGACGCCGCGCCACCAGACGCTCGAGGACCGATTCCTGCAGCTGCTCGAGGACGAGGAGAAGTAATGGCTCCAGTTCTCGTCATCGCGCGGCTGACGGTCCAGGAGTCGTCGCGCCGGCGGCTGCTGCTCGCGCTGCTCGTGCTGACCCTGATCGTCGTCGGGTTTTCGGCGTGGGGATTCAACAAGATCACGACAATCCCCAGGAGCGACGGAACGTTGCTGCCGCCGGACCAGGTAGCGCTGATCACATCCCAGCTCTTGATCGTCGTGACCTTCATGTTCAGCGGAGTCCTTGCGCTGAGCGCGGCGGTCGTCGCTGGGCCGCTCATCTCAGGCGAGGTCGAGAGCGGCATGCTCCTGTCGATGCTCGCCCGGCCCGTGCGCCGAAGCGAGGTCGTGATCGGCAAGTGGCTCGGCCTCGGTGTGCTCGTTGCTGTTTACGCCGTGGGCTCCGCGTTCCTCGAGCTCATCGCCGTCGACTGGGCGACGGGCTACCTGCCCCCGCACCCGATCGAGCTGACACTGTTCGTCGCCGCCGAGGGACTGGTTCTGCTTTCCCTCGGACTGCTGCTTTCGACGCGCCTCTCCGGCATCACCGCGGGCGTGATCGCGCTCGTGGCGTGGTTGATGGGCTGGATCGCGGGCGTCGTGGGCGACATCGGCACCGGGCTGCAGAACCAGGCGCTCGAGAACGTGGGCGTCATCAGCCACATCCTTCTGCCGACGGACGGACTGTGGCGGGGAGCCATCTACGCGATGGAGCCCGACACCTACCTGGCGATCTTGCGAAGCTCCGGCACGCTCGGCCGAGCCAACCCGTTCGCCGCGGTCGACCCGCCGCCGCTGGAGTTCCTCGCGTGGGTCGTCGTCTGGTTCGCGATCGTCCTGTTCGCGAGCATCTGGAGCTTCCGCCGAAG
>DASZJK010000050.1:0-1734 GCA_035948155.1 Candidatus Dormiibacterota bacterium | reverse complement strand
GATCTCCGCGGAGATCGCGGGCACGATCTCCTTCAGGTCACCGGTGACCGTGTAGTCGGCGTTCATCATCAGCGGCGCCTGGGGGTCGGAGTTGATCGCGAGGATCCGCTTTGCGCCCTTCAGGCCCGCCATGTGCTGCGTCGCGCCAGAGATGCCGCACGCGATGTAAACCTCGGGCGACACCTTGGTGCCGGTCTGCCCGACCTGGTCCGAGTGCGGACGCCAGCCGGCGCTGGTCACGGCGCGCGAGCATCCGACCGCCGCGCCCAGCAAGCCCGCGAGCTCTTCGAGAATCGCGAAGCCCTCCTTCGAGCCGACACCGCGACCGCCGCTGACGATCACCTTCGCCTCGGCGAGGGAGACGCCGCCGTGGCTCGGCTGGATGTGCTCCTTGACCTGCACGACGAACTCGCGATCGTCCGGACGATCGACTTTGATCTCCTCCGGCGGCGGCCCATCGTCCGGTCGAACGGTGTGTGGGGCCACGGTGATGAGCGGCCGCGGGCTGTGCAGCCGCGCCTCCTCCAGCAGCGATCCGCCCCAGCGCAGGCGGGTGACCGTCACGGGATCGCCGGGCGTGACCGCGATGCAGTTGGCCGCGAAAGGAAGACCCATTCGCGCGGCGACCCGCGCCATCACCTCGTTGCCGCGCTCGGTGCCTGCTGCGAAAACGGCCGTCGACTCCAGCTGGGTGATCGCGGTCGCCAGCGCGTCGGGGGCGAACGCTTGGAACGCGTCGATCGCGATGGACTGCGGTTCGCCGAACTGGCGCGCAAGCGTCAGGGCCTGGCGTGAGACCTCGGTTCGGTCGTCGAGCAGAAGGACAGTCATACGACTCCTGCCTGGTGCAGCATGTCGACGATCGCGGGCGCCGCCTCCGCACCGTTGCCCAGTGACTCCGCGCGCCGCCCCTGTCCCGCGGGCACGGCGAGGCTGACCAGCTCGAGGCGCGGCTCCGGTCGCTGGGGGTTGAGCACCGTCACCGGTTTGCTGCGCGCGCGCATGCGTCCCGGCACGGAGGGATAACGCGGCAGGTTCAGTCCTTCCTTGACCGTCAGCACGGCGGGGAGCGGAACCACGTAGACGTCGCGGCCTCCTTCGACCTCCTGCTCGCACCGCACCGACGCGCCCTCGAGCGTCACCTTCTTGAGGCCCGTGACGCACGGCCGGCCGAGTGCGTACGCGACGCGGATGCCGACCTGGAATCCGCCCGAGTCGGCGGACTCGTTGCCGAAGAGGATCAGGTCGAATCTTCCCTCCGCCGCCTCGTCGTCGCGAATGGCCTGCCCAAGGGCTGCCGCGGTGGCCTCGCCGTCCCAATCGCGGCCGTACGTGCGCAGGTGGATCGCGCGGTCGATGCCCAGTGCCATGCAGTCGCGCAGCTGCTCGACCGCCTCGGCGGGGCCCAGCGTGAGCACGACCGACTCGCCCTTGTTGGCCTCGATCAGCCGCACTGCCTCCTCGACGCCGCACTCCTCGTGCGGGCTGATCGTGAAACCGAGGTGCTGCGTGTTGATCGCCTGCGCGTCGTCGGTCAGGACGATCCGCCCCCCGGTGATCGGCACTCGCTTGACGCAGACCGCGATTCGCAAAGGTGGTCTATGACCTTATGCGCGCGTTCTCTGGGTCGAACAGGGGTGTCGGGCCCACGACGTCGACCGTGACCGGGTAAAGCTCGCCCATGTACTCGACCCGCAGCTCGTTGCCGACGACGGCCTCCTCAGGCGTGAGATA
>DASZJK010000049.1:0-3490 GCA_035948155.1 Candidatus Dormiibacterota bacterium | reverse complement strand
TGCTCGTCAGCTCCCATCGCGCGCGCGATCTCGTCGCTCGAAAAGCCGTGTCCGAGCAGGTGCGCGACCGCGGTCTCGTCCTCGTTCAGGCGGCCGAGCGGTCCCCGCAGGGCGGCCACCATGGGCGCCAGGCTCCGACCGAGGGCCTGCGCGTACACGACGTCCTCGTCCGAGTACCAGTGGTCGCGGCGGCATCCGACGATCAGGAGTCCGATCGGCCGCTGGTCTGACTCGCCGATCGGCGTGTACATGATGCAGGGCCAGTCAAGCTCCCAGTCGTACTCGTTCCGACCGCCCTCGGCCTCGATCACTGTGTTGACCACGACCGGCTTCTGCTCGAAGAGCGCGCGGCGCGAGAGCGGCCGCAGCTGCTGGCCCTGGAGGAGGCGGCGAGATATCTCCGACGCGGCGATCGGGCGCAGGGAGCCACCGCGGAGGTAACCGACCACCCACCGGTCGTGGGCCAGGGCGCTCAGGGCCAGTCCCAGCCGGCGCCTGGCTTGCTGGAGGTCTGGAAGCTGGCCCATGACGGGAGCATATGTGGGGTCGTGGCGCCTGACCTCACGCGCGGTTCAGCGTTTCCTCAAGAAACCCTGAACCTGCTAGCTTGCGCGCGGGTGGAGGCGTGACCGCCAAGCTGCTGGTGGTAGATGACGAGCCGCGCACGGCGGAGCTCACCGCCGAGATCCTGCGGCGCGCCGGCTACTCGGTCGACGTCGCAGGTAGCGGCGGCGAGGCGCTCGAGCGCGTGCGCGCGGGGTCACCGGACCTGATGCTGCTTGACTACGAGATGCCGGACATGGAAGCGCCTGAGGTGCTCGACTCGCTGCGGTCAGGCGCCGACCGGATTCCGTTTCCAGTGATCATCCTCACGGGCGCGCGCCACTCGCCTGCAGACCAGGTGGTCGGCATCGAGCGCGGCGCCACGGACTACATCGTCAAAGGCACTGACAGGCAGGTGATGCTCGCCCGTGTGCGTGGGGTTCTGCGCGAACGTGCTGCCCATATCGGTTCGGTGGTTCGCGGGCGCCTGTCTGTCGACGCAGCACGTGGCGAGGCGCGGCTGGGCGACCGACCGCTCAAGCTCGAGCGCCGGCCGCTTCTCATGCTGCAGGTCCTGGCCGCGCGGTCTCCAGACGTGGTCCTCCGCAGCGAGCTGCTCGACCGCGTGTGGGGCAGCACGTACTCGGGTTTCGAGCACAGCGTGGAGCAGGCGGTGCACCAGATCCGGCGCGAGCTGCGCGAGCCAGGCTGGATCGAGACGGTGCGAGGGATTGGCTACCGGCTCATCGTCCAGCCCTGAGCTGGCGGCGGCGCTGCACCGGGTGCGGTCGACGCTCGCGCGGATGAAGGCCGAGCTCGAGCTCGCGGAGTCCGGCGGCGAGCTGGCGCTGGCCGAACGCCTGCGCGGGGATCTGAGCGAAGCGCTTGACCTCCTTGGCCTGATCGAGTCGTCGCTTTTTCGGGTTGTCCAGGTGCTGGTGCTGGACGACGACGAGCGGCTTGCCGAGCTGACCGCGCGCGGCCTGCGGCGGCTCGGTTACGAGGCAGAGTCGGCGTCGTCTCCAAGAAAGCTGCGACCAGGCGAGATAGTCGTGCTCGACCTGAGCCTTTCTGCATCGCTCCGACCCGACGAACGCGCGATGCTCGCCGCCACGCGGCCCATCGTCGTGACGGGCGCCGCGGATCCTGCCTCGCGCGCGATGGCCGACGAGCTGGGTGCGTGCGATTACCTCGTCAAACCGGTCGACCTCGGCGGCCTGGCGGCCGCGATTCAGCGCCGCGTCGAGCTGAAGTTGTAGTTCGGCGCCGGCGGCGTGGCCGGCGCTTTGCCCAGCTCGACCACGATGTTGAAGAAGTTCGCGAGCTGGACCCCGCGTGGATCACCGTCCATGCGGACGCCGTTGACCAGGACCGCTACCGGACCGGTGAAGTTGAAGGCTCCGTCAACGGCGAGGGGGTGGCCCCAAACGGAGAACAGCTGCCCGAGGTTGTACGACTTCTCCTCAGGACCGACGATGTGCACGACACCGGTCGTGTCATGCGTGTGGATCCACGCGAAGCAGGACCCGGTGCTCACGAAACCGTCGGGATCGACGCCCCACGGCCGGCCGACGCCGATGCCGGCCGGCACTGTCACATTGGCGCCGTCCTCGAGGACGACGAGGTGGATGTGAATGTGCTGAGCCGGCAGCTCCTGCGTCAGGCAAGGCACGCTGTCGACCACCTGGCTTGCGTGCAGGGACGCGACGCTGGTGTCGAGTGGAGCGGTGGCGGTCGCTACCGGATTCGAAGCGCCGCCGCAGCCGCAGGCAAGCAGACCCGCGACCAGGGCGATCTCATTGAACCGCAAGGTCCGTTTCTGCCTGGCCCACGAGGGTGTTCGAGGTCGTGGCCAGGATCGCGAGCCTGACCGCACCTTTCGCGAGCGGGACGTCGATCGTGGCGTGACCGGACGCGTCAGTCGTCACGGTCGTCCACGCGGCGAGCTGGCCGGGATTGGTCGCGGCGGGCTGTCCCTGGTTGAAACCACCGCCGCACCTGCCGCCGTAGTTGCCGATGCCGACGAGCGAGCTCGACGCGTTGGTTCCGCGTGGCGCCGGTGTGAAGAAGACCTGGCCGAGGGAGTTCTGGTCCTGGAGCTTGTAGGCCGACATCGCGGAGTCGTAGGCGTCGACCAGGATGGTGCCCTGCACGGGCTTGCCGGTGCTGTCCGTCACGGCGACGGTCACGTGCGCGGTCTGACCGGCGGTGTAAGCCGTGTGGTCGGGCGTGAGCGTGACGGCGAGCAGTTGCGCTGCGTTGCTGACCGCCACGGTTGTCGCCTCTGAGATGTAGTTGCCGCGGTCGATGTAGCTGAACGTCATCGCGAACCCGGGCGCGAGATCAGCGGTGATGGGGAGGCTCAAGGGCGTGTCTCCCTGCGCCAGGGCCAACCACCTGTACTGGTGTATGCGGCCTCGCTCGATCGAGAGGAGCACGTTCCGCGCGCTCGGTGACGTGATCGTGATGTGCGCTGTGTCGCCGACGCCGTATGCGACCTTGTCGGCGGAGGCCGAGAGCTGGACCAGGACGCCGCTGTTCGCGAATCCGAGCTCGGTGGACGCGTCGGAACCGATGTTCAACCATTTGACGTCCTGAAAGACGTTTCCGTTCGTGTCTTTGCCTTTGACATGCAGCTCCACCCCTGTGGCCGCCCCGGTGTACTGGACGCGCACCGCTCCGATTCCGTTGGCGTCGGTCGTGACCGTTCCACTCTGGACAACCGTCGTGGTCGAGGTGTTGCCCTGGTAGTCGGTCTTGTCGAACTCGTAAGCGACCGGCGCATTAGGCAGGCGGTCGCCGCTGCGTGTCTCGGCGACAAATGGAGCGTTCACGGTCTCGCCGACGACGTAGACGGTGCGCGACGGCAGGAGGAAAACCTCGTCGGCGGCCTGGTAGACGATCGTCGAACGCGCTCCGAGCGCTGCCGTGGAACCTGAGCCGTAGG
>DASZJK010000048.1:0-1526 GCA_035948155.1 Candidatus Dormiibacterota bacterium | reverse complement strand
CGCAGGGCACGCTGTACGCGGTCGGCGGCAACACCACGCGTATCAACGTTCCGCAGGTGGAGTCATACGACCCGGCGACCAACGCCTGGTCTGTGATCACGGCTCTTCCAGATCCACGTAACCACCTGATGGGCTTCGTCGCGCAAGGTTCCATCTGCGTCGCCGGAGGACGGTCGCCCACGACATCTCGGGTCGACTGTTTCAACGGATCCTGGTCCAGCCTGCCGGCGCTGCCGAAGGCAACCAGCGGCGGCGGTGCCGCGACATTCACCGGCGGTGACGTGGTCGTGACCGGCGGGCAGGACGCAAGTGAGACGAGGATCGTCGACCAGCTCACGCGATGGAACGCGCATGCGTGGACCAGCGAATCGATGCTCGACCCGCGTCACGGTTTCGAGCTCGCCATATATGAAGGACGCGCGTGGGCCTGCGGTGGTGGCAGCGCGCCAGGCTTGCACCCCGTCGCGACCTGCACCTCGATCGGCGATCCCGAAGCCGCGACTCGCGGCCGTTAATACCCCCGGGGGGTATATTGCGTGGATGCCAGGCTATTCAGCTCATAAGCGTCAGGTCGAGAGTCGTCTGCGACGGATCGAAGGACAGGTCCGCGGCTTGCAGAAGATGGTCGAGGGCGATCGGTACTGCATCGACGTCCTGACCCAGGTGGGCGCGGTCAAGTCCGCGCTGGACAGCGTCGCCCTCATCCTGCTCGCAGATCACACCGAGCACTGCGTCACGGAGGCGATCCGGGCAGGCAGGGGCGGGAGCAAGATCCGAGAGCTCAACGGCGCGGTCGAGAGGCTGGTGAAGCGCTGACCATCCTCCACGCGATCTGGTTGGCGCTCGAGACCGCCTTCTTCATGTTCTGGGAAGTCCTCTGGCCGCTCGTCCTGGGCTTTCTCATCTCCGCGGTGGTCCAGGCAGCGCTCCCCCGAACCGCCATCACCAGGCTGATGGGCAAGGACGACCCGCGCGGCGTCGCCTTGGCCACGCTGTTCGGCGCTGCGAGCTCGAGCTGCTCCTACGCCGCGGTCGCGGTGGCGCGTGCGCTGTTTCGCAAGGGCGCAACGTTCGCCAACGCGATCGTCTTCGAGTTCGCCAGCACCAACCTCGTCTTCGAGCTCGGTCTCGTGATCCTCGTGTTCCTCGGCTGGCAGTTCGTCGCGGCCGAGTTCGCCGGCGGGCTGCTGATGATCGGGATCCTGGCGGTGACCTTCAAGTACACCCTGCGCGGCAGCCTGATCGACCAGGCTCGCGCCCAGGCGGAGAAGAGCGTGCCCGGGCGCATGGAGGGCCACGCGGCGATGGAGCACCACGCGGCGGACCGTCTCACGTCCGTCGCCCACTTCTTCTACATGGACGTGGCGAGCATCGCCCAGGACGTCGTGCTCGGATTCATCATCGCCGGCGCTCTCGCGGCCTGGGTGCCAAACAGCTTCTGGCAGGGCCTCTTCCTGACCGGCCAGCCCAACGTCAACGCGTTCTGGGGCCCGATCATCGCGCCGCTCATCGCTTTGCTGAGCTTC
>DASZJK010000047.1:0-3373 GCA_035948155.1 Candidatus Dormiibacterota bacterium | reverse complement strand
CGGAGGTCCGCGCGTTCCTCATCTGTGACATCAGGGGTTACTCGACCTTTACCAGCCAGCGCGGTGACGAGGCTGCGGCACACTTGGCGATGACCTTCGCGGGTCTCGCCGGGGACGCCGTCGTCGCACGGGGTGGCCGGGTGCTCGGGCTGCGCGGAGACGAGGCGTTCGCCGCGTTTACCTCGGCCCGGCAGGCCGTGAAGGCCGGGCTGGAGATCGACCTGGCGTGCGCCGAGGAGTCCGCCGCCCATCCTGACTTCCCGATACCGGTGGGAATAGGGATCGACTTCGGCGAAGCGGTGCCGGTCGAAGATGGCTATCGCGGGGCGGCGATCAATATGGCAGCCCGGCTCTGCTCGAAGGCCGTCGCCGGTCAAGTGCTTGTCACCAGGAACGTCGTCGACGCGGCCGGCGAGCTCGAGGGCATCACGTTCGAAGACCGCGGCACGGCGGTGGTCAAGGGCTTCGGCGAACCGGTCGCGACCTATGAGCCGGTTGCGACCGCGCTGCCTGATCAGCGCGAAGCGGGACGCGAAGGACGTGCACCCGGCGGCGCCCGCGGGTTCCTGCCCATCGAGCTGGACGAGCCCCTCCCGGTTGTCGGACGCGACGCAGAGATGGCCTGGCTCAGGGGAACGTGGCGTCAGGCGCGGCGAGGCTGCGGCAGGGTCATTCTCGTGACCGGCCCGGCCGGCATCGGCAAGACGCGCCTGGCCGCTGCGTTCGCGTCTGTGGTGTACGCGGACGGAGGCTCGGTGCGCTACGCGGGCGCCGGAGGTGCGGCAAGCGCCGAGACCATCTCCGCCATCCGCGAGGCCTGCGCCACCTCGCTCCCGGGCCTTTGGGTCCTCGACGACCTGGGCATATATCGGGAGTCTGTGGCTTCGCTGAGTGCTTCGTTGCACGAGATCGAGTCGGGCCCGGCGCTCGTGCTCGGCCTGTTGCGCGACGTGGGCGGCGATCCGGCCGTGGCACGCCTCATCGAGGCGGTCGACGTGAACGACGACGGCAGGCGCGAACTCGCCCCGCTTGACGAGCACGGTGTACGGGCGATCGCTCGGTCATACGTGATCGACGTCGCCGACCTCCCTGCCGAGCAAATCCTGCGCGCCTCGGGGGGCGTTCCGTCGCGCGTGCACGAGTTGGTAGTCGACTGGTCTCGCGACGAGGCTGCGCGCCGCCTGGCCGCCGCCGCGAAGTGGCTGGAGGCTGGGAGGAGCCGTCAGGCGGAGGGCTTGCGATTCGCCGACAATATGATCGCCCTGAAGCTCCGCCGCATCTACGACACGGCCACGCGCGAACAGCTTGCCGGTGTGTGCCCTTACAAGGGCCTCGGCACGTTCGAGGAGTCCGACGCCGCCTATTTCTTCGGGCGTGAGCAGCTCGTCGGCGAACTCGCCGCGCGGTCGGTCGGCTTCGGTCTACTCGGCGTCGTCGGTCCATCCGGGAGCGGCAAATCCTCGCTCGTTCTCGCCGGCCTGCTTCCGTCGCTGGCGGCTGGGCTGCTGCCCGGCAGCGAACGCTGGGGTCGCGCAGTTCTCCGGCCGGGCGCCAGGCCGGTGGCGGAGCTGGACAGCGCGCTGTCCGGCGCCGAGCACGGTGAGCGGCTCGTCCTCGTCGTAGACCAGTTTGAGGAGGTTTTCACCACCAGCGCGGATCCGGCGGAGCAGGAGGCGTTCATCGGGCGCCTGGTCGAGCTGGCCAGCGACCCCGCCGTGGCCGTAGCCGTCACGATCCGCGCCGATTACACCGGCCATTGCTCGCTGTACCCCGAGTTCGCCGAGCTGCTTGCCGCGAACCTTGTGCTCGTCGGGCCGATGACCGGCGATCAGCTGCGGCGCGCCATTGAGCTGCCGGCGCGGCGTGTCGGCCTCCGCGTCGAGTCTGCCCTCGTGGACGCACTCGTCGCTGAGGTCCAGGACGAGCCGGGGGGGCTTCCGCTGCTTTCCACTGCCCTCGTGCAGCTCTGGCAGGAACGCTCCGACGGCTGGCTGCGCTACGACGCCTACCTTCGCGGCGGGGGCGTCCGAAGCGCCGTGGCGCGCCTCGCCGAGTCGTCCTACGAGCAGCTCTCGGAGCGCGAACGGGAAACCGCCATGACCGTCTTCGTCCGGCTGGTCGGTCGGGGCGCCGGGAATGGAGAGGGCGACGCGGCCGTGCGGCGGCGCGTGCCGCTGTCAGAGTTCGACGTCGACCGGGACCCGACGGTCGCATCCGTGCTGTCGATGCTCACCAGAGACCGCCTGCTGACTCAGGACGAGGGCCTGGTGGAGATCGCCCACGAGGCGCTGATCCGCGAGTGGCCCAGGTTCGCGGGCTGGCTCAGGGACGACGCGGCGGGGCAGGAGCTGCGCGGCCACCTGACCCAGGCGGCCGGGCAGTGGTCCGGACGAGGACGCGACCCCGGAGACCTCTACCGCGGCGCGCGGCTGTCGGCGGCCCTCGACTGGTCGCAGGGTCACGATCGCGCCCTGAACGCATTGGAACGGGAGTTCCTCTCGGAAAGCCGGGTCGCGAGCGAGCGGCAGCTCGAACGACAGCGGCGGACCAACCGGCGGCTCCGCAGCCTGCTGAGCGGGACGGCCGTGCTGCTCGTACTGGCGCTCGTCGCAGGGCTGTTCGCGGTGCTCCAGCGGAACCACGCCGAGGCGGTTGCACTGAAATCCGATGCGGAGCGCGTCGGAACCCTGGCGCAGACCGAGACGAACCTTGACCTCTCCATGCTGCTCGCTCTGGCCGGCGTCAAGCTGGACAACATCCCGGAGACCCGCAGTGACCTCCTCGCCGCGCTCGAGCGCAGCCCGGCCGTGATCCGCGTGGTCCACCCGTCGACGGGCGAGATCACCGGAGTCGCCATCAGCCCCGACGGCCGGCTCATGGTCACCGGTGACTCCGACGGAGTGGTTCGCTTCGAGGACCTGCGTACCTGGGCGCCATCCGGAGGGGCGGTGCAACTGCCGTCTCCCGTGCTGCCCAACGCCGTGCGCTTCTCGCCCGACGGGCGGACCGTGGCGGTCGCATCTGGCGCGGGGACCCTGACCGAGATCTACCTGATAGACGTTGCCTCCCGAACCAAGCGGCTCCTCGGAAGCTTCTCCGACGCCGTCCCGCCCATACCCGACGAGTCGACCGCAGTGGCGTTCTCTCCGAACAGCGCCGAGATCGCGGTGGGGCTCGCCGACTGGCCGATCGCGACCGCGTTGACCCCGGTCTCCGAGCGGGTCGCTTTGCTGCAGGCGTCGACCGGCCGCGTGCTGTGGATCCGGTCT
Organism: Candidatus Dormiibacterota bacterium; assembly: GCA_035948155.1. Classification (GTDB taxonomy): domain Bacteria; phylum Chloroflexota; class Dormibacteria; order Dormibacterales; family Dormibacteraceae; genus 40CM-4-65-16. Next base: position 104 of record DASZJK010000047.1, on the reverse strand, counting down.
TACCACCTGCATCCCGGCCAGTCCGGGCTCCAGTTGGGGTTCACGCCGGCGGGCGTGCTCGTCACCTCCGCCGAGCAGGGCAGCACCGACCTGTGGGACACACG
>DASZJK010000046.1:0-2867 GCA_035948155.1 Candidatus Dormiibacterota bacterium | reverse complement strand
CATCGTGGCCGGCGTATCGGGTGCGACCGGCGGCTCCAGCTTCGTGCTGACCGCGGGACTGTTCGGCGCAATCGCTTCCGCGCTCTCCATGGCCACCGGCGCGTTCCTCGCCGAACGTTCGGAGGGCGAGGTCGCGGCGGCCAACGTCGAGCGAGAGCGCCAGGAGGTCGTCGAACACCCAGACGAGGAGAAGGAAGAGGTCTCGCTGTTCTATCAGCTCAAGGGCATCGACAAGGCGACCGCAGACCTGCTGGCCGAGCAGCTGTCGCAAAACCCCGACGCGCTGTTGAAGCTGCACGCGCCCGAAGAGCTAGGCATGAGCGAGACGGCCGGCAACCCGGTCCAGGCCGCGATCGCGGCTGGGGTGAGCACATTCATCGGCGCCATGGTTCCGGTTGTGCCGTTCTTCTGGCTTCGCGGGACCACAGGCGTCGTCGTGGCCGCCGTCGTGTCGCTGATCGCGCATTTCCTGGTCGGTGCGTCGAAGGCGTTGTTCACGCTGCGCGCGTGGTGGTCGGCCGGGCTGGAGATGACGCTTGCTGGAATCATCGTCGGCGGGATCACGTACGCGATCGGACTGGTGCTGCGGGTAGGCGGCTAGCACGCGTCCGTACGGATGTGCTAAATGATTGAAGTTGGACCCTTCCTCGACCGACGCGCTCATGCGCCTGAAGGCCGCCACCAAGTGGATGTGGACGCAGGGCGACTATCCCGCCGTCGCGTCGCTCCTCGAGCCCTACGCCCAGCAGCTGGCTGAAGCCTGCGGGATCCAGGCAGGAACCGCAGCCCTCGACGTCGCCGCCGGCACTGGAAACTTTGCCATCGCCGCCGCGGAACGCGGAGCCAGGGTGATCGCGAGCGACATGACGCCGCACATGATCGAGCTTGGTCGCGCCCGCACTGAGGACGCGGGCTGGCAGATCGGATGGGTGGACGGCGACGCCGAAGCCCTTCCATTTCCAGATGCAGCCTTCGACCTCGTGGCATCGGTCTTCGGCGCGATGTTCGCGGCACAGCCCGAGCTGGTCGTGCGCGAATTGTTCCGAGTCTGCAGGGATGGAGGAATCGTCGCGATGGCCAACTACAGCCGCGAGGGCTTTCTAGGTGGCATGGCGTCCCTCTTCGAGCGCTACTCGAGTCGCAGGCTCGCAGTCGATCTGCCGTCGCCGTTCGATTGGGGCGAGGAGGAGGTCGTCCGGACGCGGTTCGGACCGCATGCTTCGCGCGTCCTCGTGGAGCCGGGCACCATCACCTGGACGTTCGCTTCGGTTGACGCATCGCTCGAGTTCTGGGAGCGCACCAACGCACCGACGATTGCCCTCCGTATGACGGTGGAGCCAGAGCGGTACGCCGCCTTTCAGCGCGACGCGCGGCAGCTGATGCACGACCTGAACTCGACAAGCGGCGAAGGCGTCGCGCTGAGGTCGTCGTACCTGAACGTGCTCGCGCTGAAGTAGCTAGGCTCGCGCCGCCTCGAAGCTCCACGTGTCGGAGGCGACCGACGCGATGAGCTGCCAGCCCGCATCGCCGCCGAGGCCATCGGTCATGACCACGAGGACGTAGGGGCCGTTTGGCCCGGCGGCAACCAGCGCCGCGTCGTTCTCGACCTGGTCGATGGTTCCGGTCTTGTGCACGACGGCGCTCCTTCCCTGCACACCCGCGGGGACGCCGGCCTCGGTCACCGTCCCGGTCAGCACCGGGTAGAGCCACGCTTGCGCCGCCGGACCGCCGAGCGTCCCCTTGGCCTCCGCCGCCCACAGCGTGGCCAGGTCCGAGGCCGAGGTCGTGTTGTCGGTGAAGAGCACCGATTCCCTGGCGCCGACCGAGGCAGCCCACGCGTTCAACGCGTCGGCACCGCCGACGTCGCGCACGAGCATGTGTCCGGCGGTGTTGTCGGAGTAGAGGCCCGCGCGACGCGCGAGCTCGGTGCGCGTGTAACAGACGCCGTCCGCGTAGTCGTCGAACCAGCCCGCCTCGTAGTCGGCGTCCTCGTAGCACACGACACCGTTGGGATCGGTCGCGCCGAGCGCGATGTTCTCGGCCTCCAGCATCAGCGCCGCCAGCTTGTACGTGCTGGCGGCGCTGAAGACCTGATTGCCGTTGTAGCTCCACGCCAGCGGTGACGACCCGCCGAGCTCGATCAGCGCGATGCCGACCGAGCCGCCGCTGCCCGCGACGAGCGGCTCGATCGTGGCGGTCAGGGCCATCGGGCTGCGCTCGACCAGCTGGTTCACGCCCGCAAGCAGCTGATGGGTGCCGGCGACCGCGAGCGTGGAGACGGGCGGAGCCTGCTTCACGACGGCAGTCGTGGTGCGCGCCTGCACATCACCGGTCGCGGGCGCGAGCGCGATGAACCCCACGCCGGCCACGATGAGAATCCGCGACGCCACCTTCACTGGCGGAAACGCTGCGAGTCATGCCTAAGAATTCCCTGTGCGGCACGTAAGGTTTTTGCAAGTTCTCAGGAGCCGGGCAGCTTCTCCACCCATACCTCGCGACCCAGCAGAGCCGAGATGACGCGACGCGAGCTGTTCAGATCGCCGCTGGTCCAGAATCGTTCTGCGCCGTTCGCGGTCCCGGCGCTAAGTCCATGCTCCTCGAGCACTCGGGCCAGCTGCCGCGCAACCGCCGCGCCGGTCTCGACCAGCGTCACGTCTGGCCCTGCGATCTCGGTCAGCAGCGGTATCAAAAACACGTAATGCGTCGACCCCAGCACGATCACGTCCGCGCCGGCGTCGAGCATCGGTCGCACGTAGCCCTCGACCAGGCGTCGCAGCTCGGGTCCGTCGACGTCGGCCTGCTCGATGTGCTCGACGAGGCCGGGCACAGGCTGGACGATCACCTTCACGTCGCTGCCGAAACGGTCG
>DASZJK010000045.1:0-1917 GCA_035948155.1 Candidatus Dormiibacterota bacterium | reverse complement strand
GCGCCGGTCGAGATCACGCTCACCTCGCCGCGGAGCGCGACGTGCTCGCCGAGCCTCATGATCGCGCCCTTGCCCTGGGTCTTGGTGATCTGCGACAGCGCCGCGTCCAGCGCTGTCTTTTTTTCATGGTCGGCTTTGTCTTTTTCTTTGTCTTTGTCCATCGTGTTGGGGCGTTGCCTCCTAGGTCGTTGCGGCGAGTGTTCTACGTCTGGGCGGTGACTTTCAACTGCGCCTGTTAAGGGATGAGCCAAGTCTAGCGAACAGTTGTTTGGGCGTCAAGCGCTCCTGACCTGCGACCTCTCAATGGTTCGTGCCTCCGCGAGGAGCATCCGCAGCGCTTCGGTGGTGGCTTGCCGGCGGTTGGAGTCGCGGTCGCCGGTGAAGTGAAACTCGGTGGAGGAGGTCCGCTTCTCCGAGGCGACGGCGACATAGGTCAGCCCGACGGCTTTGCTCGTTCCGTCGGAGTCGGGCCCGGCGATTCCCGTCACGCCGACGGCAAGATCGGTGCCGAATCGCGAGCGAGCGCCGGACGCCATCGCCTCCACCACCTCGCGGCTTACCGCTCCGAACTTCGCGAGCAGGTCCGCGGGAACGCCCAGGTCCTTGCGCTTGACCTCGTCCGAGTAGGCGATCACGCCACCGACGAAGTAGGCAGAGCTGCCGGGCACATCCGTGATCGCCGCGCCAACCATTCCTCCGGTGCACGATTCGGCGACCGATACCGTCAGCCCGCCCGACCGCAGCGCCGCGCCCACGTCGGCCGCCAGGGAGGGTTCGGGAGCGGCCCCGCTCGCGACGCGAACGCGGGAGGTGTCGAACGGGCCGATCAGGTAGCGAAACCGCCACAGGTAGTCGAGGCCGCTCGACAGCGTGAACACCACCGCGACCGCGACCGCGACGCCGGCCAGCGGCGCGACCTCCGGGTATGGTCGCTGAAGGATCAGCAGCGTGACCGCGGTCATCTGCATGACGGTCTTGGTCTTGCCGAGAGGCGCGGCCGCGATGACGCGCCCCTGGCCGGCGCCGACAGAGCGCAGGATCGTGATGATCAGCTCGCGCGAGAAAATGACAACCACGACCCACGCGGCGACCAGTCCCTCCTGCACCAGCACGATGAGCACCGAGAGGACGAAGAGCTTGTCCGCGAGCGGATCGAGAAATTTCCCGAGATCGCTCACCTTGCCGCTGCGCCGCGCGAGCTGCCCGTCGAGCGTGTCCGTGAGCGAGAAGGCGATGAAGAGCGCCGCCGCCACCTGGTCGTGGCCCGGGAAGCGAAGCAGGAGCAGCGCCATCAGGACTGGAATGGCAACCAGCCGGCTGATGGTCAGCGCATTGGGGAGATTCATCATCGCGTCAGGATGAAGTTTGCGACGAGAACTCCCTCGTCGCCACGCCGACCCCCATGGCACCGACGCTCCGTCCGTCGATCGTGATGAACGTGGCCGACGCCTTGCCTGTCGTGATCTTCACGTTCAGGCCCGTGAAGTACACGACCGAGCCGGCGGGCAGCGTGCGTCCTGAGTCACCGTACTGCGGATTCCCGTCGACGCTGACGTTGACCCACACCGAGTCGGTCACGCGAACGCCGACCACGACCGGACGCGCCTGGACCGCTGGCGATGCGGCTGGAGTTGCCGGCGCGCCGGCTTGCGCGGACGGCGTAGTGACCGCGACCATGGCTCGCTGGTCGACGGTGATCTGCCGCCACGCGTATCCGGCAAACGCGCCCACTAGAAGGACGGCGCCCGCGGCGGCGACCGTCGGGGTCGTGATGGCGAACCCGCGCCGGCGCTCCTTCTCCATGACTTTGACCGCTAGGTCCGGGGCTTGCTTCCTGGCGGGAAGCTGCGCGATGAGCTCCTCTGGGTCCAGGCCCAGAAAAAGCGCGTAGGTGCGCAGGTAACCCTTCGCGTAGAC
>DASZJK010000044.1:0-2610 GCA_035948155.1 Candidatus Dormiibacterota bacterium | reverse complement strand
CGCCCTCGAAGACCTTGCGCGCCAGCGAGTAGCCGTTGGTGTGCAGGCCGTTGGAGGGCAGGCCGATCAGGACGTCACCCGACTTGATCGAAGCGCGCGGCTCTGGGCCCTCGACCAGCCCGACGATGAAACCCGCCAGGTCGTAGTCCCCAAGCGCGTACACGCCCGGCATCTCGGCGGTCTCGCCGCCGAGAAGGGCGCACCCGGCGGCCCGGCAGGCCGCGCTCATGCCGTCGACCAGCTCGGCGAAGACATCGGGGTCGAGCTGACCGGTCGCGAAATAGTCGAGGAAGAAAAGCGGCCGCGCGCCGGCGGTTGCGATGTCGTTGACGCAGTGGTTGACGATGTCGATGCCGATTCCGCGGTGCCGGCCGGCAGCGATCGCAACCTTGATCTTCGTCCCGACCCCGTCGGCGCTCGCTGCCAGGCGCCCGCCGCTAGGCAGCGTGTAGAGCCCGGCGAAGGGGCCGACGCCCGCCGTCACCTCTTTGCCGTGTGTGGCGTCGATCATTGGCCTGACCCGCTCGAGCGCACGCTCGTAGGCCGCGATGTCGACGCCGGCCGCGGCGTAGGAGAGCCCCTCGGTGGACATCAGGCCTTGGCTAAGGTCACCGGCTCGAACTGCATTTTGTCCATCTCCAATTGCTGGGGGACGGGGACAGGGTAGGAGCCGTCGAAGCACGCGCGGCAGAACTCCTGCGCCGTCCCGCGCCCGATGGCGCGGATCAGGCCCGGGATGGAGAGGTAGTGAAGCGAGTCGGCGCCGATCTGCTTGCGCACCTCGTCGACCGACCGGCCAGACGCGATCAGCTCCTTGGTCGAGCCGATGTCCACGCCCATGAAGCACGGGAACCGCATGGGCGGGCTCGAGATCCGCATGTGGATCTCTTTCGCGCCGGCTGCGCGCAGGCGCTCGATGATGCGACGCGAGGTCGTGCCGCGGACGATCGAATCGTCGACCGCGATCAGCCGCTTGCCCTTGATCGAGCGCGGCAGTGGGTTGAGCTTCAACATCACGCCCGACTCGCGCAGCGACTGGTCGGGCTGGATGAAGGTCCGGTTGATGTAGCGGCTTTTCATGAGCGCTTCGCGAAACGGAATTCCTGACGCTTCCGCGTAGCCGATCGCGGCAGGCGTGCCCGAGTCCGGGAACGGCACGACCATGTCCGCCTCCACCGGGGCTTCCTGCGCGAGCTCGTGTCCCATGCGAATCCGCGCGTCCTCGAGCTCGCAGTTCTTGAGGATCGAGTCGGGTCGCGCGAAGTAGATGAACTCGAACACGCACATCGCGTGCTTGTTGGCGGTCTGGAAGTTGAGGCTGTGCACTCCGTGCTCGTCCATCACGACCATCTCGCCAGGCTGCACCTCGCGCACGAACGTCGCGTGGACGGTGTCGAGGGCGCAGGTCTCGGAAGCGATGACGTGGGCCGGCTGGCCGGCCAGCGGGATGTAGCCAAGGCACAAGGGGCGAAAACCGAAGGGGTCGCGCAGCGCGATGAGCTGGTTCGGCGTAATGATGCCGCACGAGTACGCTCCGACCACTCGCGAGAACGTGCGGCGGATCACCTCTTCCCACGACCGGCCGTGCGTGTTCTCGATGAGGCGCGCCATGACCTCGGTATCCAGCGCGGTCTCGAACTCGACGCCTCGCTCGGCGAGCTGCGCGCGTAGAGCCTCGGCGTTGAGCAGGTTGCCGTTGTGGGCGATCGCGCCCGGACCCAGCGTGGGGTGCAGGAATGGAAGAGGGTGCGCGTTCTCGGCGCGGCTCGCGCCGGTCGTCGAATACCGCGTGTGGCCGAGGGCGATGACAGAACCTTGCCCAAGGTCTTTGATCGCGGCCGGCGAGAACACCTGCGCGACCAGGCCCATGTCGCGGTGAACGCGAACCGTGGCGCCGTCAGAGACAGCGATTCCCGCCGACTCCTGGCCGCGGTGCTGGAGCGCAAACAGCCCGAAGTACGTCACGTTGGCGACGTCGACGCCCTGTTTGGCGCAGATTCCGAAGACCCCGCACATTTAGCTCGTCATTGCCTCCCATGCACCATGCAGCTCGGACAGCGAGAGCTTGAGCTGGCCTTCGAACTCCAGGGTGTCACCCCCGGTGAGACCGAGGAGCGAGAGCTCGACGTTGTGCCGGCGCGCCAGCGACTGCATCTCGGGCATCGCGCGCGAGGGCACGCTCACGATGTAGCGGCTCGGCGACTCTCCGAAAAACGCGGCGTCGAGACGCAGCGGCGCCTCGGGCCTGACCGCGGGGCAGCGCACACCGATGCCGCCGATCAGGCAGCACTCGGCGAGGGCTACGAGCATTCCGCCTTCAGCGATGTCGTGGGCGGAGTGCAGGTATCCGCTCTGCGCCGCCGTAAGGATGACGCGGCTCACCGCCTGCTCCCGCGTCAGGTCCAGCGCGGGCGGCCTGCCGGCGACGTATCCGTGCTCCACCTTCAGGTATTCGCTGCCGCCGAGGTCGTTGTGGCTCGATCCGATCAACAACACGAAGTCACCCTCGGCGCGGAACCCGGCCTGGAGACGTTTGCCGTAGTCCTCGATCAGCCCGATCATGCCGACGACCGGAGTCGGATAGATCGCGGAGTCCTCGCTTTCGTTGTA
>DASZJK010000043.1:0-2650 GCA_035948155.1 Candidatus Dormiibacterota bacterium | reverse complement strand
GGCGAGTTCAAGTCGCTGCTCGACGCCGAGGTCAAGGCCCTGCGCGACCACAACGGCACGCGGCTGCTGGCCGACTGCCGGCGCCAGCGAGTGCTGAACCTGGCCGACCAGGAACGCGCCAATCGCGAATGGCTTCCCCAGGTCCTGGCCGCGGGCCTCAAGCGTTTCGCCATCGTCTTGCCAGAAAGTGAAACGGCCGCCGGCCACCTGCGCGAGCGGCTCAGCAGCGTCACGGAGATAGAGGTCGCGTACTTCGCCACGGTCGAGGAGGCCAGGGACTGGCTGGGGCGGTAGCCCTCTTCGACCTGAACGTCGAGAAGATCCTCGACCACTGGGGCGTGCCGGAGGCGATCCGCGAGGTCATCGCCAACGCGCTCGACGAGCAGGCTCTGACCGGCACCGCTGAACCGCGGATCGTCAAGCGGCGCGACGGCTGGCACATCACCGACTTCGGCCGCGGCCTTCGCTATCAGCACCTGACGCAGAACGAGAACCCGGAGAAGCGCCGCAAGGCGGACCTGGTGGTCGGCAAGTTCGGGGTCGGTCTGAAGGACGCGCTCGCGACGTTCCACCGGCGAGGCATCGAGGTCACCGTCCGCAGCCCGCACGGCGACATCACGCTGAGGCGCGCGGCCAAGAAAGACTTCGCCGACGTCAAGACTCTGCATGCTGCGATCAGCAAGGCGTCCGATCCAAAAAGGCGCGGGACCGACTTCGCGCTGAAGGGTCTCGCTGACGCAGACGTGGCCGCGGCCCGCGATTACTTCCTCCGCTTTGCGCGCGATGAGCAGCTGGAGGGGACATCCCTCGGCAGCATCTTGAAGCGGCCCGACGGGGAGCCGGCGCGCATCTACGTCAAGGGCGTGCGCGTCGCGGTGGAGGAGCAGTTTCTCTTTTCCTACAACATCACCTCGACCACCGCTCAGCTGCAGCGCGCGCTGAACCGCGAGCGCACCAACGTGGGCCGCACCGCGTACCAGGACCGCGTGAAGGCGATCCTGTTGAAGGCGAGGTCCGACGCCGTCGCCGAGGAGCTCGTCAAGGACCTGACGCGGATACCGCTCGGCACCAACCACGACGAGGTGACGTGGCTCGACGTGCAGGAGCAGGCGGTGCGAATCCTCGCCGCCAAAGGGAAAACGGTTTTCGTGAGCGCGCAGCAGATGTTCACCATGGGGTCGACCGTCCAGGAAGCGCGCGCGGACGGCTACAAGGTGATCGTCATCCCCGACCGGCTGCTCGCGCGCGTGCCCAAGCTGCGCGACATCAACGGCAACCCGATCCTGGACATCAGCGGGTTCATCCAGGCGTGGAATGCGTCCTTCACCTATGACTTCATCGACCCCGCCACCCTGGACAAGACCGAACGCGAGAGCTGGGAGATCCTGCCCCGGCTCGTGCAGCTCGCCGGCGACCACGCCAGGCGCGTCAAGGAGGTGCGGATCTCGAACACCATGCGCCTGGACGAGGGGGCGTACGAAACCGAGGGCGTGTGGGACTCGCCGAACATCGTTCTCAAACGGTCGGTGCTCGATTCACCGCGGCACTTCGCGCGGGTGGTGCTGCACGAGATCGCCCACGCGAGCTCGGGCGCGAACCATGGGAGCCTCGCGTTCATGGCAGCGATCGACGACCTGGCGGGCCTGGCGGCAATCGAAGCCCTAAGGTGAAGCCCGCGAGCGCCGGCACTCGCGGCTAATCCTGCCCGGCGAAACCCGCGAGCGCCGGCGGTCGCGTCCTATTTCTTCTCTCGGCGCTCATCGGGGTGGCCTGTGTTACCGAACGCGATCCTGTCCCGGACCACCGGAGCCCGGCCAAGAAGTCGGGACCGCTGCACGGCGTCCTCCCCAAACCGGTCGCGCAGCGCGTCAACCGCCGCCTCCAGGCGCATCTTGCGCGGTGGCGCAACGGGCGCAAACAGGTCGAGCTGCCCCGCGTCGTCGTCGACCAGGTCGGAAAGGCCCACGCCGAGGGTCCCCACTGTCAGGCGCGGATCGCGCGCGGCCAGCAACTTCAGCGCCGCCTGGTAGATCTCGTCACCGGTCGACACCGGCGCCGGCTGCTTGGCCTGCCGCGAAAAGCCTCCGGGATCAGGTCGGTAGACCACGCCCACCGAGACCACCCGGCCCCGACGTCCGGCGGCGCGGAGCCGGCGGCCCACCATGTCCGACAACCGCATCAACAGCTCCTCGAGATCCCGCTGCGACGCAGTCGCCCGCGCAAGCACGTGCGAGTGGCTGTAGCTCTTGCGCACGGCGCTCTCGAAGCCTCCAACCTCAAATCCGCGCAGGCGCAGGCTCCATCCCCGCGCCACTTCAGCGTGCATCCCCGCGAGCCGCAGACGCGGAGGCGTGGCGCGCATGAACTGCAGAGGAGTCGTAATGCCCCCGCGCGCCAGCCGCCGCGCCGAAGCCTCGGCGATCCCCGACAGGTCGGTCAGGCGCAGCCGCTCGAAAACCGAAACCAGGTTGGTGTGGTCGATCCGCTCGAGCCCGTCGCGCTTGTTGAGGTTCGATGCCTGCTTCGCCATCCAGATCGACGTCGACACGCCGACCGACGCGGTGACGCATTCGCCGATCTCGAGACGGATCGCCTCCTTGATCGCGCGACCCACGCCCTCGGGCCCCAGCTTGCGGAGGTTCGGCGTGCC
>DASZJK010000042.1:0-1762 GCA_035948155.1 Candidatus Dormiibacterota bacterium | reverse complement strand
CTGCCGTGCATCGAAGCTATGGCCTGCGGCTGCCCGGTCGCGGCGTTCCGCAACTCGAGCTTGCCCGAGGTCGTAGACGATGCCGGGTTGCTCGTCGACGACGGCGACGTCGAGGCGCTCGGCCGTGCCGCGGCCCGGATGATGCACGAGCGGGATCGCTGGGGTGCTGCTGGTCTCGAGCGTGCAAAGAAGTTCAGCTGGATCAGCACGGCGCAGGCCACGATCTCGGCCTACGAATCCGTGCTGACATAATCCCGCCAGATGAGCAGGGTGGCAGTCATCGGCGCCGGCTACGTGGGCCTGACAACGGCGGCGTGCCTTGCCGACCTCGGGAACAACGTCGTCGTGGTCGACATCGACGAGAAGAAGATCGCGGAGCTGCAGCGCAATCGCGTTCCGTTCTACGAGCCCGGGATCAACGAGCTGGTCGAGCGCAACGCCCGGGCCAGGAGGCTGCGTTTCACGACCTCGTACATCGACGCGATCCCCGGCGCGGAGTACGCGATCATCGCGGTCAGCACCCCAGAAGGGGAGGGCGGCGAGGCCGACCTCTCGTACGTTGAGGCGGCCGCGAGCTCGATCGCGGACGCGATGGATGGACCGCTCGTCGTCGTGAACAAATCGACCGTGCCTCCGCTGACGGGCGACATGGTGTCGAGGGTGCTGCACAAGACGAACCCGAAGCACCCGGCGCCGGTGGTCTCGAACCCCGAGTTCCTGCGCGAGGGTTCTGCGATCCAGGACTTCATGCATCCCGATCGCGTGGTGATCGGAAGCCACGACCGCGAGGCGGCGGAGAAGGTCGCGCGGCTCTACGCCCCCCTGGATGCTCCGGTCTTGATCACGCCGAACATCTACACGGCGGAGATGGTCAAGTACGCATCCAACGCTTTCCTCGCGACCAAGATCTCGTTCATCAACGAGATCGCGCGCATCAGCGAGCGTGTGGGAGCTGACGCGAAGCTCGTCGCCGAGGGCATGGGGCTGGACGAGCGCATCGGACCGCGATTTCTCGAAGCCGGAATCGGCTACGGCGGTTCGTGTTTTCCGAAAGATGTCGCGGCGCTCGCGGCGGTCGCGGAACGCTTCGACTTTCACCCCGAGCTTCTTCACGCCGTCATGGACATCAACAACGACCAGCGGATGCTGGTCATCGACAAGCTGCGCGAGCTCCTGGATGAGCTGCCGGGTCGCGTCATCGGTCTGCTCGGGCTGGCGTTCAAGCCCAACACCGACGACATGCGCGAGGCGCCGAGCCTCGACATCGCCAAGGTCCTGATCGCCGCCGGCGCGTCCGTGCGCGCGTACGATCCGGCCGCTGTCGAGAGGGCGCGGATGCTGGTCCCCGACGTCGAGTACCTGAAAGACGCCTACGAGGTTGCCGACGGCGCAGACGCGCTCGTGCTCATCACCGAGTGGAACGAGTTCCGCCAGCTCGACCTTCGCCGCGTCAAGCAGCTCATGCGCCGTCCGGTCATCGTCGACGGCCGCAACATCTACGACCCGAAGCTGCTCAAAGACCTGGGCTTCACCTACCGCGGCATTGGCCGGGAATAAGCCGAGGGCGGTAGTCTCCGGCGGGGCCGGCTTCATCGGCTCGCACCTTTGCGAGGCGCTGCTTGAGCGTGGGATGCGCGTGCTCGCCCTCGACAACTTCATCACCGGCTCACCGAAGAACCTCGACGCGCTGCAGCAGAACCCCGACTTCGAGTTTCGTCAGGCCGACGTCAACCACGGCGTGTTCATCGGTGGTGATGTGCGC
>DASZJK010000041.1:0-1645 GCA_035948155.1 Candidatus Dormiibacterota bacterium | reverse complement strand
ACGCCAGTGGCAGCGCCGGGTAGCCATGGCCGGTTTGGATAAGCGCTGAAAGCATCTAAGTGCGAAGCCAACTCCAAGATAAGGTCTCCCACCGGGTTAACCGGGTAAGGGCCCTGGTAGACAACCAGGTTGATAGGCCGCAGGTGTAAGAGGAGCAATCCTTTGAGCTGAGCGGTACTAATAGCCCGAGGGCTTGTTCACCTATAACTCACTCTTCAGCTCACTGAAGATGTGGCCAAAACCAATAGAGATCCAGACGCAAGAAGGCAGATTGGAGATTCTCGTAGACCTGATTCGGTTGCGCAATTGACGGCTGACCTGCATCCCCTGGGAAGCAGTGCCGACCTGCACTGGTCGGCCCGCGCCCTCGAGCTTGCGGCGAAGGCCGACTTTCGGACGAGCCCCAACCCGATGGTCGGGGCCGTCGTCCTCGACAAAGAAGGCCGCGTCGCCGGCGAGGGTTACCACCGGGCGAAAGGCCAGCCTCACGCCGAGGAGGAGGCGCTGCAACAGGCGGGCGACCGCGCCAGAGGCGGAACCCTTTACGTCAACCTCGAGCCCTGCACGCACCCGCACCGGGAACCGAGCTGCGCCGACGCGGTCATCGAGTCCGGCATCTACCGGGTCGTGATCTCGATGCCGGATCCGGATGAGCGGATGCGAGGCGCCGGCGTCACGGCCCTCGAGAGCGCTGGGGTACGCACGACCGTCGGGGTGCATCAGCAGCGGGCGGAACGACTCAACGAGTTCTACGTGAAACACCGCCTCACCGGCCGCCCATTCGTCAGCGCGAAGTTCGCCATGAGCCTCGACGGCAAGATCGCGACGCGCACAGGCGAAGCCAGATGGATCAGCGGCGACGAGTCCCGCCAGCACGGACACCGCCTCAGGCACCAGCACGACGCGATCCTCGTCGGCATCAACACCGTCGTCGCCGACGACCCAGAATTAACCGCTCGGCTCGATGGACAGGAAGCGCGGCAGCCGCTCAGGATCGTGCTCGATTCCAGCCTGCGCATCCGGCAATCGGCCCGCGTCGTCGGAGCGAACACGCTGATCGCAACCACCAAAGCCGGCGGCGTCGGCCTGGCCGAAGCGATCAAGCTTCCGGCGACACCCGAGGGCCGCGTGTCGCTTCCCGACCTCCTCGACGAGCTCGGCAGGCGAAGCGTCCTCAGCATCCTGGTCGAGGGAGGCGCCGAGGTGCACGCCGCATTCTTCCGAGAGGGTCTGGTCGACAAGGTCTACGCCTACATCGCCCCAAGGCTGATCGGCGGCCACGAGGCGCCTGGCCCGCTCGGCGGAGAAGGGATCGCGCGCCTTACCGACTCCACCGGCATCGCAGAGGTGGACGTCACCAGGCTTGGAGACGATGTATTGATCAGCGGGTATGTTCACCGGGATCGTTAGCGCCGTCGCCAAGGTGGTCGAGGCGGGCGACTTCCGCGTGGGCATCGACCACGCGGGGATCGCAAAGCACCTCAAGCGAGGCGGCAGCGTCGCGGTCAACGGAGCCTGCCTGACGGTCGTCAAGAAACAGGGCCCGATCTTCTACGCCGACGTGGTGCCGGAGACTCACAGACGCACGAATCTCGGAGCACTGAGGAAGGGGGACGAGGTCAACCTCGAGCTTCCGCTAACCGCC
>DASZJK010000040.1:0-3048 GCA_035948155.1 Candidatus Dormiibacterota bacterium | reverse complement strand
AAACGAGTTTCAGTAGCCGGAGTAGGCCGTTGCCGTGCGGGTGCCGAAATCGGGAGTTCGCGCACTCCGCAGAACGAAGTCGGCGACGTGTTTGCCAAGCAGCTGTCCGGCGGCATCGTCGAGTGGCGTGTGCTGGCCCGCGTAGATCCGGCTCAGACCGGCCTCGACTGCGATCGCGCGGTAACTCGCGAAAGTTCGGGTCGTTCCCGGCAAGCCGTCCGACAAGACGTCGATCTGGCTGTCGCCCGGGAAGAAGGTCGCCAGCACTGCCGCGCCGGCTCCGCTGACGGTGCTGTGGGCCCCGGGGTAAGAGGGGTCGGCCGCGGTGACCGCAAGCGGCGTCCATGCCGGGTCGCCCACGATGGCGGGGTTGCCGATGCTGTTGCCAAGGCGAATCGCCGTCACCGGTCGCCAAACGAGGTAGTTGTACTTGGCGTCGTAGAAGGCGATCACCGAGTCCGCGAACGTCAGGTTGAGGAGCGCCATCAGCCGTGCTGTTGTCTCCAGGTCGGCGTGGTGAGCGGTCACCGCGCGGTCGGCGATCTCGTTCCACGTGTTCCAGATCGGCGGTGCCCAGAACTTGCCTACCACCGTCTGATCCGCGGTTCGGGTCGTGCTCGTGTTCTGGCCCAGGGCCTTCACTTCGTTCAACGCGGTCGCGTAGTCGGCGCTCGTCACCGCCGGCGGCGCTGCCGGACGGAACTCTGAGGCGGAGTTCAGCACGAACGGCGTCACCTTGCCCCAACCCGTGAAGACCGGCGCTGGAAAGTTGGGAGGAGTCTGCCGGTAATCACCGGGCTGGGTGCCGGCCACGAACGGCGGCGGAGTCTTCGCCGATCCGTCGTTGGTCCGGTCCGCGACGAGGCGCGCCGCGACAGTGCTCCCGACCTGGATGCCTTCCTGCTTCTTCTTCCCGTCGGGGATCGCGGCCAGCTGCGAGGCCAGCAACGTGTCGAGCTCAGGCTGAAGCTTCGGATAGAGCGCGGTCAGCGAGTCGTGCCCGGCCTGCGCGGCGGCGGCGTCGATCCGCGCCTCGCGTGGAGCTGAAACGGAAAGCAGGTAGGGCTGGCCCTCGCGGGTGATGGAAACGACCGAGTCGTAGATGGCCGCGTGCAGAATCGCGAAGCTGCGCGTCGGATGAATGGTCGCGGGCTGATCACCCGGCGTCTGGACGATGTGCAGCAGCTCCTGGTTCCAGGCGACGACGATCGCGCCTGATCTGCCGTCGGCGCGCGGCGGCGCAGGCTTCGCCGGCGGAGTGGCGATTACGGTGATGGCAGTTCCGGCGACGACGCCGAGCACGATGCCTAGCGCCGCGACGATGGCGATTGGGGACTTTCTCATTCGATCTCTCCTGAATCAGGCTGCTGGAGGAAGAGGTGTAACGGGCATCTCGTCCTCCAGGTGGTGCTTCAAACGGCGTGTAGTGCGGTCGAGCAGGTCGCATGCAATCGGATCAACCCATGGCTGGCTCAGCAGCCAGGTTCGCTCCGACATCGCAACGTCAAACGACATACGGATCTCCGAACCACTGCTGCGCCTGGCGATTGCCATCGCCATGTGGATGCGGACGGCGGCGAGATTTGCCGAGGGGTCGGCTATCACCTCGAGCGATGCGGTGCGCGTCTTGGCGTCGGACGAGGTGATACGACCCCGCCCTCCGTACTCGACCCGCAGGGGACCGAGGCCGATCGCGACCCGCGCCTCGAAGGCGCCTGGATCGTTGATTCGCGTGAGGGTTGCGCCGGGAACGCAACCCACCAGCATCTCGACGTCGTGCAACTCGCGAAATACGGCGTCCGGATCGCGGCGCACAAACGTGACGGCGCTCAGCGCAAGTGTCGTCACGGTTACTTGTTGTCGACCTTGTTGCCGGCAGCCGACAGCGCGTACCAATCGGCGCCGAAGCTGCTGATCGCCTGGCCGGTCGTGTCGCCGGCCTGCTTGTCGGAGACGAAGTAGTAGAGCGGGTGGCCGTTGTAGACGACTTCGACAGTGCCGTCCTTGCGCGCCGCCGTGGTGAGGAGCATCTGGTCGAGCCCGGCGCCTGCCACCGGCGTGCCGCTGGCCAGCAGTGGGGGCCAGACAGACGCGCAGTTTCCGTAACACGTCGACATCCCGGCCTTGTCGGCCGCGAAGAGGTACAGAGTTCGGCCGCTGCCGTCGACCAGGATCTGGCCCAGCGGAGTGTTCCGCAGCGCGACAGAGGCGGCAGACGGCGCCGGCGCGCCAGCGGGGGGAGAGCTGACAACGCCGGGGTACCGTCCGTTTGAGGAAGGTGGGGTGGTCGACGATCCGTATGCCGAGGTGCTGTAGCTGCCGCATGCCGCGACCATCAATGCGGCGCCCGCGATAGCTCCGTTGAACGCGAGTTTCCAGTTCATCTTGTCGTGCGATCTCCTTGTTGATTTCGAAATGGACGTAGTTAGATTCGGGGGCGCGTTACAGGTCGCTCATCCGCTGATCGAAGTGCCATCGATGTCGATCTCGTTGACGCCTGGACCCTGCGCCCAGGTCAGGTGCGAGAGCGGCGCCGTCGCCGGACCGTGGATGACACGACCATCGAGCCCGAACTCGGATCCATGGCACGGGCAGACGAAATGCTGCTTGCCCTGGTCGAACGCGTAGGAGCAGCCGAGGTGCGGACACGTGATCGCGAGGACGCGCAGCTGACCGGACTCGCGGGTGACGAAGCCACCGAACGTTGGGTCACCGGGCGAGTTGTTCTCACCTCCATCGGCTATGACGAAGGCGGTGCCGTTTGGCGCATCGAAGCGTGTGACGGCGCCGTCCCGCAGCGCGTTGAGCGGAGTGTCGAGAGCCACACGCACCCGCTGCTTCATCTGTCGCGGGTCTCGTGGCGGAAAGAGATACACGCCGAGCGGGCCAACTACAGTGACGACCGCAGCGGTCATCAGAGTCCCGAGCCACCATCCGAGAAAGGTGCGCCTGGTTGGTTCTTTTGAGGACACAGCACACGCAACTACGCGCGTGCATTACACGCTCAGACGATGTAGAGCTCGACCTGCCCGTCGTTGACGCGAGATG
>DASZJK010000039.1:0-4214 GCA_035948155.1 Candidatus Dormiibacterota bacterium | reverse complement strand
TCCGCCATCCAGACGCACGTCGAGTCGAACGGCTTTTCCGTCATCCGCCAGTTCGTCGGCCACGGGATCGGGCGCCAGATGCACGAGGACCCGCAGGTCCCCAACTTCGGCACGCCCGGCACCCCCCCGCGGCTCAAGCCGGGGATGACCCTGGCCATCGAGCCCATGGTCAACGCCGGAACCCACGAGGTCTACATGAAGCCGGACGGGTGGACGATCTGCACCGCCGACGGCGCCCTGTCGGCCTACTTCGAGCACACAGTGGCGATCACAGAAAAGGGCCCATTGGTGCTGACACAAGGCGGCCTCGCCTGAGTTCACCACAGGCTTTGGTATACTCGGCGTTCGTGCCCCAACGCCCCCCGCTCGTGAAGGGGGTCGTGGTGGAGCCTCTTCCCAACGGCGTGTACCGGGTCGAGCTCGAGAACGGGGCCAAGGTCCTCGCTCACGTCGCCGACCGCGCCGGCACCCATTTCACCCGGCTCCTCGCTGGGGACAAGGTGGGCGTCGAGCTCGCGGAGAGCGACCGGTCGCGAGGGCGAATTCGAGAGATTTGGAGATGAAGGTACGACCGTCCGTCAGAAAGATGTGTTCCAGCTGCAGGGTGATCAAGCGCAATGGAGTGGTCCGGGTGATCTGCTCCAAGACGCCGAAACACAAGCAGCGCCAGGGTTAGGAGACTAGATGGCGAGAATCGCCGGCGTCGACATACCCCCGGGCAAGCGCGTCGTGATCTCGATGGCCTACATCCACGGCATCGGCGACACGACCGCCGGGAAGATCGTGAAGATGGCCAACATCGACCCGAACAAGCGCACGAAGGACCTCAGCGAGGAGGAGGTCGCGCGGCTGCGCCAGGTGGTCGACAGGATGGCGACGAACAAGGACATCCTCATCGAGGGTGACCTCCGGCGCGAGGTCGCGACCAACATCAAGCGATTGACCGAGATTGGTTCCTACCGCGGCCAGCGGCACCGCCGCGGTCTGCCCGTACGCGGCCAGCGCACGCGCACCAACGCGCGCAGCCGCCGCGGCCCCAAGCGCGCGGTCGCGGGCAAGAAGAAGGTCAAGGCGGGCAAGTAGTGGCTAAAGCCAAGAAGGTTGTTCGCACCAGGCGCCGGGAACGCAAGAACGTCGTCAACGGACAGGCACACGTCCAGTCCACGTTCAACAACACCATCGTCTCGATCAGCGACATCGACGGCAACGTCATCGCGTGGGGTTCGGCCGGCGCGCAGGGCTTCAAGGGAAGCCGCAAGTCGACGCCGTTCGCCGCGCAGCAGACCGCCGAGGCGACCGCCAAGAAGGCGCTGGAGCACGGCATGCGCTCGATCGAGGTCTTCGTGCGCGGTCCGGGCGCCGGCCGTGAAGCAGCGATCCGCTCGCTCCAGGCCACCGGCCTCGAGGTGAGCGCGATCACCGACGTCACGCCGATCCCGCACAACGGCTGCCGCCCACCCAAGAGGCGCCGCGTCTAGTGGCGAACTACAGCGGACCCGTCTGCCGCTTCTGCCGCCGCGAGGGCGCCAAGCTCTACCTCAAGGGCGAGCGCTGCTACACGCCCAAGTGCGCCATCGAGCGCCGCGCGTTCGCTCCCGGCATGCACGGCCAGGCCCGCAAGCGCAAGACCTCGGACTACGGCCTGCAGCTGCGCGCGAAGCAGAAGGCGCGCCGCATCTACGGCCTGCTCGAGAAGCAGTTCCGCAACTACTTCGACCAGGCTTCGCACGAACCCGGCGTGACCGGCCTCAACCTGCTCCGCCACCTCGAGCTGCGGCTGGACAACGTCATCTACCGGCTCGGTCTCGGCGCATCGCGCAAGCAGGCGCGACAGCTGGTGACCCACCGCCACTTCGAGGTCAACGGAAAGCTGGTCAACGTGCCGTCGTACCAGGTCAAACCGGGCGACGAGCTCAAGATCAAGGGCTCGGACGGCGTCTTCGACGTGGTGCTGGAGGCATCCAAGGTGCGCCCGGTGCCGTCATGGCTTTCCTTCAACACGGACGACAAGTCCGCCAAGATCCTCGCCCGCCCCGACCGGCACGAGATGGAGTCGGGCGTCGAGGAGCAGCTGATCGTCGAGTTCTATTCACGGTAGTACTGCACGGAGGTTTAGTTAGTTCAGTTGGCGATTGATACACAGATGACCGTCACCCCCCAGGTGCGCAAGCTCGAGACGAGCGCGAACTACGGAAAGTTCGACATCGAGCCGCTGGACCCGGGGTTTGGTACCACGCTCGGCAACACGCTGCGCCGCGTGCTGCTTTCGTCCCTCTGGGGCGCCGCCGTCACGTCGATTCAGATCGACGGCGTGGCGCACGAGTTCACAGCGATCCCGCACGTCAAGGAAGACGTGACCGAGGTCATCCTCAACCTGAAGAAGCTCCGCCTCAAGAGCTTCACCGAGGACCCGATCACGCTCGTGCTCGACGTCAAGGGCCCGGCCGAGGTCCACGCCTCGAACATCCAGTCGACCTCGGACGTCGAGGTCGTCAACCCCGACCTGTACATCTGCACCCTGGCCGCGAAGGGCCACCTGCGGATGGAGCTCAACGTCGAGCGGGGCAAGGGCTACGTGCCGGCCGAGCGCAACAAGCGCGAAGGCCAGCCGATCGGTGTCATTCCGATCGACTCGATCTTCTCGCCCGTCGAGAAGGCCAACTTCGTCGTGGAGAAGACCCGTGTGGGGCAGTCGACCGATTACGACCGCCTGATCATCGAGGTCTGGACCGACGGCACTATGTCCCCCGAGGAGGCCGTGAGCCACTCCGCCGAGCTGTTCACACAGCACCTCGACCTCTTCGTGAAGTTCCGCAGCTCGATCGAGAAGCACGAGCAGGAGCTGCGCGGCGAGAAGACCGGCCAGAACCGACTGATGGACACGCCGATCGAAGAGCTCGATCTCTCCGTGCGCGCGTTCAACTGCCTGAAGGCCAACGAGATCCAGACCGTCGGGCAGCTGCTCCAGAAGCGCGAGGAAGAGCTGCTTGCTCTGCGCAACTTCGGGCGCAAGTCCCTGGACGAGATCAAGGAGAAGCTGGTCGAGAAGGGATTCATCAAGCCCGAAGAGATGGGCACGGTCCTGCGCGGCTAAGGGATTTTTCGATTGCGTCACCAGAAGAGCGGCCGCCGCTTCAACCGCGACACCGACGCCCGCAAAGCGCTGATGCGCAACCTCTGCACGTCGCTGCTCGAGTCGCCAAGCGGCCGCATCACGACGACGGAGGCGCGCGCCAAAGAGATGCGCCGCTGGGTCGAGCGGATCATCACGACCGCCAAGGCCGGCGACGTCACCGCGCGCCGCAAGGTGAGCGAGGAGATCTCGAAGCCAGAGGTCGTGGAGCGTCTCTTCTCGAACCTGATGCCGCGGCTGTCGGAACGGCCCGGCGGCTACACGCGGATCATCCACAAAGGCCCGCGTCTGGGCGACGCGGCGCCGATGGTGATCATCGAACTGGTCGACTGAAACCGGTTCGGATCGGTTGAAAAGTGAATATCAAAGTCGTGCTCGAGTACGACGGGGCGAACTTCGCCGGCTGGCAGCAGCAACGAAGGGTTGTCCTCCCCATTTATGGGGAGGTGTTGCCGAAGGCGACGGAGGGGCCGCGCACGGTCGAAGCTGAGCTGAAGCGAGCGCTGCGCTCGATCGTCGGCGAGGAGGTCGCTGTCTACGGCGCCGGGCGCACCGACGCCGGAGCGCATGCCGAGGGCCAGGTCGCGAACTTCCATACCGATGGGCGGATTGCGCCGCAGCGTCTGATGGCCGGGCTCAACGCGCGTCTGCCGGATGACGTGGCGGTCCTCTCTGCGGATCCGGTTGATGACGATTTTCACGCCCGGTACTCCGCGAAGTGGCGCCGGTATCGGTACCGGTATCTCGACCGCCCGGCGCGGCCGGCCATCGAGCGCGGACGGTGCTGGCACGTTCGAGGACGCCTCGACGTCGACGAGATGTCGCGGGCGGCGCAGGCGCTCACCGGAAAGCACGACTGGACCACCTTCTGCTCGGCCTCCGAGCCCAGCGATGGGCGCGTGCGCGAGATGCACTCCGCGACGGTAGTGCGGCGCGGGGAGTTCGTCGAGCTGGAGCTGGTCGCGGAGGGGTTCCTCCGCGGCATGGTCCGCAGCATCGCCGGGGCGCTGGCCGAGGTCGGCCGGGGCAGGAGGCCGGCGAGGTGGGTTGGGGAGGTCCTGCGAGCGCGCAATCGGCGGCT
>DASZJK010000038.1:0-3698 GCA_035948155.1 Candidatus Dormiibacterota bacterium | reverse complement strand
AGGAGCGCGAGTACGATTCGAGCGTGGTTATGGAGTCCGTCAAGGCGCTCAGCGCGACGGAGATCACCGAGCTCTGCCACCGCCACACGCTGTACGACTGGGCCGCCCAGTCAGGTCTGAGACCGCTCCCGGTGACGAGCGCGAAAGGCGTGTATTTCTACACCGCCGACGGGCGCCGTTTCCTGGACTTCAACAGCCAGCTCATGTGCGTCAACGCGGGTCACGGCGACCGCCGGATCATCGACGCCATCCAGCGCCAGGCCGAGCAGCTTCCGTACATCAGCCCGTTCATGGCGCACGAGCCACGTGCGCGCCTGGGCGCAAAACTGGCCGAGCTGCTGCCGGGCGACATGGAAAAGGTGTTCTTCACCCTTGCCGGGGCCGACGCCAACGAGAACGCGATCAAGATCGCGCGCGCGGTCACCGGCCGGCCGAAGATCCTGGCGCGCTACCGCTCGTACCACGGTTCGACGGGCAGCGCGGTGCAGGCTACCGGTGATCCTCGCCGGTGGGCGAACGAAGGGCCCACCGGCAGCGTCGTCCACGTCCTCGACCCCTACCACGGCATCCAGCGCGGATGGGACACGGTCGAAGAGTCGCTGGCGAATCTCGACGAGACGATCCAGCTCGAGGGCCCGAACACGATCGCGGCGTTCATCCTCGAGCCGATCGTCGGCACGAATGGGATCCTCATCCCGCCGGACGGCTATCTGCAGGGCTTGCGCGCGATCCTCGACCGGTACGGAATCCTCATGATCTGCGACGAGGTGATGACCGGCTTCGGTCGCACCGGTCGCTGGTTCGCCGTCGATCACTGGGGCGTCGTGCCCGACCTCATCACGATGGCCAAAGGATTGACCTCGAGCTACGTGCCGCTCGGCGCGGTCGGCATCGTACCAAGGGTCGCGGCCTACTTCGACGAGCACGTCTTCTACGGAGGCCTGACCTACAACAGCCACCCGCTGGGATGCGCCGCGGCTCTGGGCGCGATCCAGGCCTACGAGGAAGACGACATGGTCGGCAACTCCAGGCGCATGGGCGAGGTGCTCGCGCGCCACCACCGCCGGCTTCGCGAGCGGCACCCGTGCGTCGGGGTGGCCCGCTCCATCGGACTGTTCGGATGCCTCGAGCTCGTTCGCGACCGCCAGACGCTGGAGCCGCTCGCGCCTTTCAACGGCACCTCACCGGAGATGAAAGCGATCGCCCAGGGGCTGGTCGACGCAGGCATGCACACGTTCGTGCGCTGGAACACGATCATGACCAACCCGCCGCTGTGCATAAAGGAGTCCGAGCTGGATGAGGGTTTCGAGATCCTCGACTCCGTCCTCGAGATCGGCGACCGAGCCGTCCGCGATTAAAGCTGGGGGGTCCCCGCGAAATCACGGCGCAGCCTCTGATTTCGTGGGGCTCAGGGAGCTGCAGCTGAGAAAGCTGCAGTCCGGCTTGAAGGAAGTCCTGCGCACGAATGCGTTCTGGCGCGAACGCCTGCAGGACGTGCGCAGCTGGGAAGACTTCGAGCGGCTTCCGCTGACGTCGAAGTCGGAGCTTGTGGGCGACCAGGCGTTGCATCCGCCGTTCGGCACCAACGTCACATTTCCCCTCGACCACTATGTCCGCCTGCATCAGACGTCGGGCTCGAGCGGCGACGTGCCTCTGCGCTGGCTCGACACCGCGGACTCGTGGGAGTGGTGGCTCCGCATCTGGGCCAAGCACGTCTACCCGGCGGCGGGGGTGACCGCCGCCGACCGTGTATTTTTCGCGTTCTCCTTCGGACCGTTCGTCGGTTTCTGGTCCGCGTTCGGCGGGGCGCAGCGGCTCGGCGCGATGTCGATCTCCGGGGGCGCGATGACGAGCGAGCAGCGTGTGCGCAGCATCGTGGACCTGGGCGCGACGGTGTTGATGTCGACGCCGACGTACGCGCTGCGCCTGGCCGACGTCGCAAGTGGGATCGGCATCGACATCTCAGCGGCCGGCATCCGGACGACCATCCACGCCGGCGAGCCGGGCGCCAGCATTCCGGCGACCCGCGCCGCCATCGAGGCCGCGTACTCGGCGGTGACGTTCGACCACACCGGCATGACCGAGCTCGGTCCGACCGGGTTCAGCTGCTCGGCCCGCGACGGCGTGCACCTCGTCGAGTCGGAGTTCATCTTCGAGGTGCTGCCCAGCGGAGAGCTGGTCGCCACCAACCTCGGGCGCTGGGGCAGCCCCCTGATCCGCTACCGGACCGGCGACAGGGTCGAGGTCGCCAGCGAGCCCTGCTCGTGCGGCTCGCCGTTCCTGAAGATCCTCGGCGGCATCCAGGGACGCGTCGACGACATGTT
This sequence comes from Candidatus Dormiibacterota bacterium, assembly GCA_035948155.1. Lineage (GTDB taxonomy): Bacteria > Chloroflexota > Dormibacteria > Dormibacterales > Dormibacteraceae > 40CM-4-65-16. The sequence goes on along the minus strand of DASZJK010000038.1, from coordinate 1,374 downwards.
CACAGTGCGCGGGGTCAACCTCTACCCGTCCCAGGTGGAGGACATCGTCCGCCGCCATGCGGAGGTCAGCGAGTTCGTCATCGAGCACCGCCGCGATCGGCAGATGGACGAGGTGACCCTGCTGGTCGAGACCTCGGTCGAGTCGTTCTCAAGCGAGCGGTTGGAGGCCGACCTGAGACAGGCGCTGGGAGTGCGGCTCGAGTGCCGCGTGGTCCCACGCGGAACGCTGCCGCGGTCCGAGCTCAAGTCACGGCGGATCGTGCGCGTGATCAGCTGATGCGAGCCATCGATCTGCCCGCGGCGCCGGGTGCGCTGTCGCTCGACCTGGATCGAACCGCGCTGGTGGTGGTCGACATGCAGAACGCGTTCGCCTCGCCCGGCGGGACGCTCGACCTCGCGGGCATCGACGTGCGGCCGGCGCGCGACGTGATCGCGAATGCAGCGATGGTCTGCGAGGCGGCGCGACGATCACGCCTGCCCGTGGTCTATCTCACGATCGGCTATCCTCCCGACCTTTCGACCGCGGGTGGCGCAGATTCGCCGAACCCCCAGAAGGAGCTCGCGCTGTGCCTCATGCGCGAGCGACCAGAGCTGCGGGGCCAGCTCCTGACCTTCGGGACATGGGACTTCCAGATCGTCGACGAGCTCGCGCCGCAGCCCGCCGACACGGTCATCGTGAAATCGCGGTACAGCGGATTCCACGCCACCTCGCTCGACTCATTCCTGCGAAGCCGCGGCATTCGCAACCTTTTGTTCGTCGGAATCGCATCGAACGTCTGCGTGGAGTCGACGATCCGCGACGCGTACTTCCTCGAGTACTGGCCGGTGCTGATCGAAGACGCGACCATGCCCGCCGGGTCGGTCGAGATCCAACAGGCGACGGTCTTCAACGTCCAGAGCTTCTTCGGCTGGGTGGCCAACAGCCAAGACGTGACCACGGCCTTGCGTGAGGTGGTTGCGGCCTAACGCCGCTCGTTGGCGCGGACGAGCTCGGTGAGCAGGCGCAGCAGCTCTTGCCTTTCCCGGGCGGCGAGCGACGCGACCAGACGATCCGTCATGGCGTGCGTGCGCGGGATCAGGTGCTGTACGGCGTGCAGCCCCTTGGTCGTCAGCGCGATCGTCTTGCGCCGGCCGTCGCGCCGGTCGCGCTCGGTGCGGATCAGGCCGCGGTCGGCCAGCCGGGAAACGACCTCGGCCATCGTCGAGCGGTCGAGCGAGATCCTCTGCCCGAGCGTCCGCTGGTCGAGGTTCGGCTCGGTGTAGAGCGCATTCAGCGCCGCGAACTGCGGCGAGGTGATGGTGTGCGACACCTCCTCGTCCCACAGGAGGTTCATCACCTGCACGGCGCGCCGCAGAAGGTGCCCCGGATGACGC
>DASZJK010000037.1:0-1851 GCA_035948155.1 Candidatus Dormiibacterota bacterium | reverse complement strand
CGCCCGCGCGTTCGCGACGGCCAACCTCGTCATCCTCAACGGAGCCGGCTACGACGACTGGGGCCAGAAGCTGCTCCAGGCGAGCCCCAGTCAGGGTCGCAAGGTCCTCAACGTCGCGGACCTGCTCGGCAAGAAGTCGGGTGACAATCCGCACTTCTGGTACGACCCGGACTTCGTGACCAGAGTCGCCGACAAGATCACCGCCGAGTACAAATCGATCGACCCGGCCGACTCGAGCTACTTCGACCAGCAGCGGTCGGCCTTCGCGACTGCCCTGCAGCCCTATACGCACCGCCTGGCCGAGATCAAGCAGAAGTTCACCGGCGTGCCCGTCGGCGCGACCGAAACGATCTTCGTGTATCTCGCGAACTACCTCGGCCTCGACCTCATCTCCCCCGCCGAGTTCATGCAGGCTGTGGCCGAAGGCAATGATCCGCCCGCGGCAACTGTCGTCACCTTCCAGGATCAGATCGCCCACAAGGCAATCAAGGTGCTGGTCTACAACGTGCAGACCGCGACCGCCGTGACGACAAACCTGAGGATTGCCGCGACGCAGAAGTCGATCCCGGTCGTCGGTGTCTCGGAGACGCTGCAGCCAACGACCGCCTCGTTCCAGGAGTGGCAGGACAGCCAGCTGATCGCGCTGGAGAACGCCCTCAACTCCGAAGCCCTGGTGAATTGAGACCGGGCCCCCCAGTGGTCGAGGCCAGGGGCCTGGCCGCCCGCTATGGGAATCGCGTGGTGTGGTCGGGCTGCGACTTCGCCATCGCGCGCGGCTCGTTCACCGCGGTGCTCGGGCCAAACGGGGCGGGCAAATCGACCCTGTTCAAGATGGTGCTTGGCCAGCTCGCGCCTGCCGCGGGGAGCCTGACGGTGTTCGGCTCGCGGCCGCGCGCCGGCGATCCGAGGATCGGCTACGTCCCCCAGACGTCGACGTTCGACCCTGACTTCTCGATCCGCGGTCGAGAATTCGTCGGGCTCGGCGTCGACGGTTACCGCTGGGGCGTGCCCCTGGGGGGCGGCGTCGAGAAAAGGCGCGTGGTCGATGACGCCGTGGCGGTGGTCGATGCGAGCGGGTACGTGGACCGCCCGATCGGCCTGCTGTCGGGTGGCGAGCAGCAGCGCCTGCTGCTGGCCCACGCTCTGGTTGGTCAGCCCGAGCTGCTGCTGATGGACGAGCCCCTCTCACACCTAGACGTCCGCAACCAGGGATCGATCGTGAACGTGATCGCCGAGGTCGTCCGCGAACGAGGTATCACCGTGCTGCTCATCGCGCACGACGTCAACCCGCTTCTCCCTCATATCGACAACGTGCTGTACATCGCCAACGGGAAGACCGCGGTCGGCCCGCCCTCCGAGATCATCACCGCGGCGAAGCTTTCCGCGATCTACTCCGCGCCCATCGACGTCCTGACCGACCGCATGGGCCGAATCTTCGTCACCGGTCTCGAAGAGGAGGCGGTGCACCCGCATGGCTGAGGGCTCGCTGTTCCTGGCCGTCAGCGATACGACGCCGCACCTCACGTGGAACGTGTTGGCGGACATCGCCGCGATCTTCCAGTACCAGTTCATGGTCAACGCGTACCTGGCGGGCACCGTCGTGGCGGCGATCGCGGGCGCGATCGGCTACTTCGTTGTCCTGCGCGGCTCAGCGTTCGCGGCGCACGCGTTGTCGCACATCGGCTTTGCCGGGGCCACCGGCGCCGTGGTGCTGGGGATCAACCCGATCTTCGGCCTCCTCGCGTTCACGATGGGAAGCGGCATGGCCATCGGCGCGCTGGGCAATCGCCTGCGGAGCCGCGACGTGACGATCGGCATCGTCCTCGCCTGGACGCTCGGGCTGGGCGTGCT
>DASZJK010000036.1:0-5702 GCA_035948155.1 Candidatus Dormiibacterota bacterium | reverse complement strand
TGCGTTCGGCGAGGGCCCTTACAGCTACCTCATGACCCGCAGGATCGAGCGCGCCAAAGCGCTGCTCCGGCGTGGCGACATGTCCGTCACCGATGCGTGCTTCGCGGTCGGGTGTACGTCGCTGGGCTCTTTCAGCTCCCGCTTCACCGAGCTGGTCGGCGAGTCACCCAGCGCCTACCGAGCGCGCAGCCACGCACCGGTCGAATTTATTCCTCCCTGCATGATCATGGTGATGACGAAACCGATCAGAAATGAAGAAGCGGTTGCGTCGCAACGCTCCTAAGGTGGTCGCATGAACAACCTGAAGCTCCACAGCTGTTTCATCGCCGTCCACGACCATGACGAGGCGCTCGCCTTCTACCGAGACCTTCTCGGGCTGGAGGTGCGTACAGACGTCAAGTACGAGGGCATGCGCTGGACCGCAGTCGGGCCAAAGGGCCAGCCCGACGTCAGCATCGTCCTCGAGCCGCCGCTTGCCGACCCGAACGCATCCGCGGCCGACCGCCAGGTAATGAAGGAGATGCTCGCCAAGGGATTCCTGCGCGGCGTCAACTTCGACATCGACGATTGCGATGCGACCTTCGAGCACATCCGGGCCGGAGGTGGCGAGGTGCTGCAGGAGCCCATGGATCAGGCGTACGGCGTGAGGGACTGCGCGTTCCGCGATCCGTCCGGCAACATGATTCGGTTCCAACAGCCGAAGACCTGACGCGCCGATGATCGGCCGGTGAGCATCTTCTTTCGGGCCGCGTACCTGTTCGGCTTCAAGCCGTGGGACTCGGGCGTCCCGCCGCCGCAGCTGGTCGCGTTCGTGGAAAACAATCCGGCCGGCAAGGCGCTGGACCTGGGGTGCGGCACCGGCACCAACAGCGTCTACCTTGCGCAAAAGGGCTGGGACACCACCGGCATCGATTTCGTTCCACGCGCGATCGACACCGCGAAGAAGAAAGCTGCGGCCGCCGGGGTCTCGCCGCGGTTGATGGTCGGCGACGTCACCCGTCTGACCGAGCTTGGAATCGGCGCCGGCTTCAACCTGTTGCTGGACCTCGGCTGCTTCCACAGCATCCCCGACGCCGGCCGCGACCGCTACGTAAAAGGCCTGAATGCGGTCGCTCGCAGCGGCGCGACCATGCTGCTGTTCGCTTTCACCCGGGGCGACAGGCGCAGCCGGCTCGGCCCCCGCGGCCTTGCGCCGAACGAGGTCCGGGAACGGTTCACCGCCGGATGGGAGCTCGTGCGCGAGCAGGCGGGTCAGCCGATCGCGGGCTACGACGCCGCCTGGTACACGCTGCGCCGCAGCTAGCCGCATACGATTGAGCCGCGAGCCATGCGGTTCCTGGCGGGCCTCTTCGCGGCGTCGTGTCTCCTTCTTGTCGCGTGCCGTACGATGCCGGACCTCTCGCACAACCCGGCGCAGAGCGCCGCACCGGAGTCTGAGCTGCTCGCATGCCCCGATGGACTGCCATCGCAGCCGGGTCTCACCGACTTCGGCGCCTACATCGGCACCTGGCAGGCTTACCACGCGCGCATCCAGCAGTCGGGGGACTACGTGATCGCCGCCGACTCGGGACGCGTGAACGTGCAGTGCGACGCCGCGAATTACGTCGTCGCCGAAGACTTCACGCTCACGTTCCAGGTGCCCGGCGGCAGGGCCGTGCAGTTTGCGCTCACGGATCTTCCCGCCGACTCGCGGAAGATCTTCGACCACTCACATCCGGCCTGCCGCTCGCTCCAGTACCAGTCGAAGAAGATTGCCGCGCAGCTGCCGGCCGACGACCGCGGCGGTTTGGTCGATATCACCATGCGCAGTCCGACCAGGACTTACAACCTCTCCGCCGTCTCGACGGTAGATATCCGCATCGCGACTTCGCTCGGCGACGACTCGCGACCGTGTTAGGGACGTGACCGTGGACTGGCCGCTGGGCGCCGTCGAGCTGAAGGTGGGCGACCTCGAACGCCAGGTCGCCTTCTACGAATGGTTTGGGCTCCAGCGCATCAGTGATGGAATCGATCACGCGGTGTTCGGCGCTGATGGCGCCGCGATCCTCAAGCTCACATCCCTTCCCGGCGGACGCGAGCGTCCGCGCCACTCCTCAGGGCTCTTTCACTTCGCGATCCTTCTGCCGGGTGAGCGAGAGCTCGGCGGATTCTTGCAGCGCGCACTCCAAGACCGGCGTCCGCTGACCGGAACCGCTGACCACTACGTCAGCCAGGCGCTCTACTTCGACGACCCCGTAGGCAACGGCATCGAGGTCTACGCCGACCGGCCTCGCAGCGAATGGCAGTACCCGAACGGGCGCCTCAACATCGGCACCGACCACCTCGACTTCGAGCGCCTGCTGCGGATCGCGGACAAGCCGAAGCCCAGGTTCTCAGCCGAGACGGTGCTCGGCCACATGCATCTCAATGTGAGCGACCTCGACGCCAGCCAGGCGTTCTACGAGTCCCTTGGGATGGAGCTCATGGCAGAAGCCGGCCGCGTGATGCGGTTCCTCAGCTGGAACGGCTACCACCATCACCTCGGCATCAACGTCCTCGAGGGGCAGGGCGCCGCGCCGGTCGAGCCCGACGTGCGCGGCCTGCGCCAGTTCCAGGTGCTGCGGATCGATGGCCCGCTGGTCGATCCGAACGGCATCACGATCACTCCGACGCTCTAGATTCCCAAGCCGACCGCCGTCGGTTTGTCCGGGAACTGATCGGATGCGTAAACCAGCCGTCCTTGAAAAATCGTCGTGTAGGCTATTCTGCCGGCAGTGTCCAACCTCCTCTTCGGACTCACGCTGGCGATCGAGGCCGCGTTCGCGGCACTGGCTCTGCGCACGGTCCTGGCCTGGGCACGAGAGCCAGACCGCCGCCACGGCTACCTCGCCCTGGGGTTGCTGGCGCTTGCCCTCGACATCATCATCTCGCAGGAGCTCTATGCCGGCGGCGTCGCGGGTCAGCTGGCGACCGACGCCGGCGTGGTCCTCTTCCTTCTTTCTGGCTACGGGCTCGTGATGTTTCGGGATTCGTTCGTGCCGCTCAAGGTGCGCACGCGAAACCTGATCGTCGCGCTGATGGTCCTGGCCGGCGTTTCGGCAATTGCGACGCGGCTTCCGGGAAACCCGGAATCGGTGCACGACCCCTTCCAGACCGTCGTGCTCGTCGCGATCATCGGTATCTGGGCCTACTGCATCTTCGATCCGATCGTCACGTTCTGGCTTGCAGCTCGCGGCCGCCCTGCGGTGGAGATGGCCCGCCTCCGTGCGATCAGCATCGGGTACGCCGGAGTCCTCGCCGTCTTCGTCTTTGGAACAGTCGCCGGTGCGTTGAGCGACCCGGCGACAATCGTGCTCGACCTCGTCGCGCTCGCAATCGTTCCGATCCTCTATGGCGCATTCTTCCCGCCGGTGTGGCTTCGCCGCATCTGGCGGCAGCCCGAGGAGGAACAGCTCCGCAGCGCGCTCCACGACCTTCTCCTGTACAGCCCCGACCGCGTGACCCTCGCGTACAAGGCGCTCGGCTGGGCGGAGAGGTTGGTCGGCGGCGAGTCGGCTTTCATCATCGACGCGGGCGGCGACGTCCTGGCGAGCAAGGGCATGAGCCCGGCGGATGCGCGGCTGCTGGCCGCGCAAGGAAAGTTTGTCGCGAAGCAGGACGGCCGTGATCCGTGGCGTGTCGGCTCGAGCATCGTGGTACCGCTCGAGCTACAGCAGGGTAGCGGCGCGATGGTGATCCGGTCCGAGCGCCTGACGCCGATCTTCGGCGACGAGGAGCTCACGCGCCTGAGCCAGTACGCGACGAGCCTGTCCGCCGGCCTCGACCGCGTCACCCTGAGCTCCAAGATCGCGGCGCTGGAGCGGGCCAAAACCGACTTCCTGAACATCGCGTCGCACGAGCTCCGCGGCCCGATGACGGTGATCAAGGGCTACCTCACGATGCTCGAGGCCGGCGCGTTGGGCGACGTCGCGCCGAAGGTTCGATCGGTGCTGCCCCTGCTCATCTCCAAGTCGGACGAGGTCAACTGGATGCTCGAGCAGATGATCGAGGCCTCGCGCCTGGAGGAAGGCCGGCTCGCTCTCAAGAGGAACCGCGCCGACCTCGTCGAGTTGACTGAGGGCGCCATCGACGGCGTCCGTGTGACGTTGAGCGGACACGAGCTGAAGGTCGACATGCCCGTCGAGTCGATCGAGGCCAACGTCGACCCGGACCGGTTCAAGATCGTCGTCCGCAATCTGCTGAGCAATGCCGCCAAGTACTCACCGTCGGGCAGCGACATCAGCGTGCGCGTTCGGCGCGACGACGATAAGGCGTTCGTCTCCGTGCGCGACCACGGTCCTGGCATCTCGAAAGAGGACCAGGTGAACCTGTTCACGCGATTCGGGCGAATCGAGACCTCAACCCATGTGCAGGGCACCGGTCTGGGGTTGTGGCTCTCTCGCGAGATCGCCCGCATGCACGATGGCGACCTGACGGTCGACTCGAAGGTCGGAGCCGGCAGCACGTTCACGTTCATGGTTCCGCTGACTCAGTAAGCTCAGTCTCGCCGTGCCGGACGTCGCAGGATCATTCGTGCCGCAGCGGCCTCTCGACCTCTGGCTGACGCTTGGGGCGTTGGGCTCGGGGCCATCGTTGCGCCATCACGATGGCGACATCTGGCGAGCCACACGCACGCCTGAGGGCCCGGCCTCCATACGTCTGCACCGCCGGCGCGACGGCGCGGTCGACGTCGAGGCATGGGGCTCGGGCTCGGAATGGGCAGTGCTGCATGCGCCCGAGTGGTGCGGCGAGCGGGACGACGATAGTGGTTTTGTCCCGGCCCATCCGTTGATCGCGCAGCTTCACCGCGAGATCCGTGGTGTCCGGATACCTCGCACGACCGCTGTGTTCGAGGCTCTCGTGCCGACTGTGATCCTGCAGCAGGTGACCACCGTCGAGGCCCGCGACTCGTACCACCACCTCGTCAACGCCCTCGGCGAAACCGCGCCCGGGCCCGTGGCTTTGAAGATGCCGCCGTCGCCCGCGGTGCTCGCGGGCACGCCGTACTGGCAATTCCACCGGTTCGGCATCGAGCGCCGGCGCGCCGACGTCATCATTCGCGCCGCGCGCAGTGTCAAGCGGGTCGAGGAGACGTCGCACATGGACGTGGCGTCGGCGTACCGGCGTTTGCTCGCGTTTCCCGGCGTCGGACCGTGGACGGCCGCGAAGGTTGCGATGGTCGCGCTCGGGGATGCCGACGCAGTGCCCACAGGCGACTACCATCTGCCGCACTCGATCGGCTACGCGCTGGAAGGGACGGTGCGCTCCACGGACGAGCGCATGCTCGAGCTCCTGGAGCCCTACCGCGGCCACCGCGCGCGCGTGGTACGCCTGATCACCGCCGCCGGAATCGGCGCGCCCCGGTTCGGACCGAAGAAGCCGCTGCGCAACCTGCGCGCGATCTAGGCGTCGAGGGTCGAAAGAACCTCCTCCGCCAGGTCCATCAGCTCGCGCATGCCGTCGGCGTCGAAGATCAGCCGCGCGCCGGCGGCGCGGTACAGCTCGGGCAGCGGCCTCGTCGCGCCGAGCGCGAGGGCCTCGCGGTACTTGCGCACCGCCTCGCCGCGGTCCCGCAGGCTGTTCCTCCAGACCTGGAGCGCGCCGAGCTGTGCAATCCCGTACTCGATGTAATAGAAGGGATACTCGAAGAAGTGCGGCTGGAAATACCAGCGAGCGATGCGCTC
>DASZJK010000035.1:0-6307 GCA_035948155.1 Candidatus Dormiibacterota bacterium | reverse complement strand
CTGTTCCTCGAGCCGCTGGCGAGCGCCACCCGCGCCGCGATCCGGATCGTGCGCGAGACGAAGGGGATGCTGGCTGTCGATCTTTCGTCGGCGGCGGGACTGCGGGCGTACGGTCCGTCGCGGATGGCCTACGTGCTCGCCCGGCTGACGCCCGAGGTTCTCTTCGCGACCGAGAAAGAGGCCGAAACGCTTGCCGTGCCGCTCGAAAGCCTGGCCCAGGTTCCGGTGCTGAAGCGCGGCGCCCTCGGATGCCGCGTGTTCGGCCGCGACATCCTCGCACCGGACGTGCCGGCGATCGACCCGACCGGCGCAGGCGACGCGTTCGCGGCGGCGTTCTGCGTCGCGTGGCTGCGAGGCGCCACGCCGCTGGAGGCCGCCGAAACCGCGGTGACCGCGGCGTCGCGCTCGGTTTCGCTCGTCGGAGCCAGGCCGAGCTGAGCGATCTTCTGCAGGTCGCGCCCGAGGTCGCCGGCGCCCTCGAGGCCGGCCAGCCGGTGGTTGCCCTGGAGACCTCGATCGTCGGCCAGGGCCTTCCCCCTCCCCACAACCTTCGGGCCGCGCGAGGCTGCGAGGCGGCGATCAGGGAGGCGGGCGCGGTGCCCGCGACGGTGGCTGTTCTCGACGGACGGCTGAAAGTCGGCCTCAGCGACGTCGAGCTGCGGAGCCTCGCTTCCGGGAGCGCCGTGAAGGTCAGCTCCCGAGACCTCGGACCGGCGATCGCCGGCAAGAGGGCCGGCGCGACGACGGTCGCTGCTTCAGTCCGCGCGGCCGCGCTCGCGGGCATCCGCTTTTTCGCCACCGGCGGGATCGGCGGGGTGCACCGAGGCCATCCCGAAGATGAATCCGCCGACCTCGAAGAGATCGCGCGCTCACCGGTGGCTGTTTTTTGCGCGGGCGCCAAGATCGTCCTCGACCTTCGCCTCACCCTCGAGCGCCTCGAGAGCCTTGCCGTCCCGGTGCTCGGCTTCGCGACAGACGAGTTTCCGGCCTTCTATACGAGTCACAGCGGCAGTCCGGTCAGCGCCCGCGTCACGGACGCAGGGGAGACAGCGCGGGTGCTGCGCGCCGCGTGGTCCACCGGTGCTCGTGGAATCGTGGTGGCGATCCCCCCGCCCTACGACCTCGACGGGGCTGAGGAGATGGCCCGCCGCGCGGCGGCCGATCTGGGCGACGTAAGCGGGGGCGCCGTGACGCCGCGCCTGCTGGCGCGCATGGCGGAGCTGTCGGGCGGACGCTCGCTCGACCTGAACGTCGAGCTGGTCATCAACAACGCGCGTGTCGCGGCGCACGTGGCGAGGGAGTTCTCGGCGTGAACTCGGGGCCGCGATACGCAGTCCTCGTGCAGAAGTTGGCCGGCATATCCGGCGTCACGCACATCACCGAAGGCAAGGGTTTCGGATCGTCCGGTCAGCTCAAGGTTCATGGACGGATATTCGCGATGCTCGTGCGCGGCGGGCTCGTGCTGAAACTTCCTCGGGCGCGGGTCGACGAGCTGGTCGCAACCGGCGAGGGCACGCGTTTCGATGCGGGCAAGGGCACGCCGATGCGCGAATGGTTCGTGCTCGCCCCCTCGTCGACCAAACGGTGGCTCCCGCTGGCCAAAGAAGCGCTGGATTTCGTGAAGGAGGCAGGATGATGGAGTCAGCAGCAGTCGCATTCGCGCGCGCTCACCTCGAGGCATGGAGCAACCACGACCTTGACAAGGCACGCGGCAACCTGGCTTCGGACGTGCAGTTCTTCAGCCCGGCCGCTCACCTCGTCGGCGTGGACGAGTACATGGATGGGGCGAAGGGGCTGGTCCAGTTCGCAAGGCACGTCGTGCCCGGCAGTCTCAAAGTGATCGCCACCATGGGCGACGAACGCAACGCGCTGATCATGTACCAGGTCGACACCGAGGGCGGCCCGTTCGGCGCCAAGAGGTATCCGTCCGCCCAGACCTGGGTGCTGGACGAGCACGGCAAGATCCAGGTCGAACGGATCATCTCTTACGCGGTGGCGCGTGCTTAGAGGCCGGGGCCTCTAGGATTTCTTGCTCTTCGGCGCCGACATCAGGTCGCACCACGCGACCACGATCTTGCTGAGCTCGGCCTTGCGGGCGCTAACCTCGGCGACGTCGGCGAAGCGCATGAAGCGCACCGCGCGGCCCTCGCCCTCCATGTGGGGGTACCTGCCCGGGATGATGCCGCCGCGGTTGAACATCAGGCTCACGGTCTTCTTGTTGTGCTGGACGAAGCTCGCGAAGTCTCCGCCGCAGTGAAACGTCACGGTTCCGTATTTCGTGCCTTCGCTCATGCGTTTGTCGGCGCCGAGGATGATGTCGCGGACCCGACGCAGAATGGCTTCGGCCGGTTTACCCGAGAACCACTTCTCCGCGGCCGGATCCTTCGGCATCGGGAAATGGTACCGGCGGGCGTTACGCCCGCCGGTCGTTGGTCGCGGTTATCGCTGGTCCGTGCTCAGGAGGCCGAACATCGCGCCCTGGGGATCGGACACGATGGCAAACCTACCGCCTGGAAAGTCCTGCGGCGAAACCATTTCCTTCGCACCGAGGCCGATCGCCTTCGAGAACGATTTGTCCACGTCCGCCGCGCCGAAGTAGACCGTCCAGTAGGACGGAACTTCGTTCGGAACCATCGGGTTCATGTCCATGCCGCCGGCGATGCTCTCGCCGCCGAGCTGGAACTCCGTGTAGTCGCCCTGGCCCTCACCCATCGGTTCCTTCTTGGTGGCCCAGCCGAACAACTTCTTGTAGAACTCGGCCGACTTCTCGAACGCGCGCGAGTTTAGCTCCGCCCAGGAGAAGGACCCCGGCTTGCGCTGGACCTCGAAGCCGTTCATGGTCTTGGGCTCCCAGACGGAGATGAAGGCGCCAGACGGGTCCTGGAAGACGGCCATGCGGCCCACGTCCATGACGTCAAACGGAGGGGCGACCACCGTGCCTCCCTCGGCCTGGGCCTTCTTTGCGATCGCGTTTGCGTCCTTGGTACCGATGTAGGCCATCCACGCCGACGGGGCGTTTGGGTCCTGCGTGCCGCCGATGCCTGCCACGTCCTTGCCCTCGAGCCGCGCGATCGCGTAGCCGCCTGCGGCTGGGTCTTTCTCGGGCTCGGCCGTCCATCCGAACAGCTTCGAGTAGAACTCACGCGCACCGGCGGGATCCTTGCTCGCAAGGTCGATCCATACGGGCGCGTTCACAACAAAAGTCTTCGCGTCTGCCATGGGCATTACCTCCTGAATTCCGAGCTTTCCGGGAACCGGTTCAGGGCCCCACCACCCTCACGCCCATTGTGCCACCGGCGGATTAAGGGATGCTTAGAAGAATCCCCATGGAACCTGTGGATCTGATCATCTTCTCCGACTACGTTTGACCCTGGTGTTACATCGACTCGGTCCGGGTCGAGCAGCTCGAGCGTGAAGGACTCGTCCGCGTGACATGGCGGCCCTTCGAGCTGCACCCCGAGGCGCCCGTCGAAGGGATTCCGCGCGAGGTTTATTTCGGGCGGGCCCGCTCCGCCGATATGCGTTCGTACATGCAGTCGGTGGCGCAATCCGTCGGGCTCGACATGGAAACGCGCGACGTGATCATCAACTCGCGGCGCGCGCTCGGCGCCGCCGAGTTCGGGCGCGAGCACGGCAAGTTCGACGAGATGCATCAGGCCCTTTTCAAGGCGCACTGGGAAGGCACAGGAAAGCTCGAGGAGGTCGACGACCTCGTCCGGATCGGGCAATCGGTCGGCCTCGACGGCGACGAGCTGCGGAACGCCGTCGTGGAGGACCGTTACGCGGGGGTGATCGACGAGAATCGCCGCGTCGCATCATCCGTCGGCATCAACGCGATTCCTGCGCACGTCTTCGGCCGGCGTTACCTGGTGCTCGGTGCGCAGCCATTGGACGTGCTCAAAGAGGTCGTGGATCGCGTCACGGCCGAGAGCTAGGGGCGGAAAGCCCGGACCAGCGCCTCCTCCGCGTGGGCGAACATCCTGTGCAGACCCTCTTCGCTGGCGCTCAGCTGCGCGCTGCGACCGACGGTCTTTTCCTCGAGCAGTCCGGCCTCGCGCAGCACCTGCACATGGGCGCTCACCGTCGGTTGTGAAAGGCCGAACTGGCGCGCGATCTCGGTCACCGACGACGGCTCACGAGCCAGGCGCATCAGGATGGCAAGGCGCGTCGGATCCGCCACCGCCTTGATGTGCGAGGAAACCTCGGTGGCGACCTGCTTGAGCGACAGCTCGCCGATCTGTATGCCCCGCCCGACGTAGACAAGACCGTTGAACTCGAGCACGGAGATGTGGCCACCGAACCATGACGGCGTCACGATCAGGTTGCCCTCCGCCTCGGCGGCATCCGCGAAAGTGTCCGTCTCCGGCCTAGGCGCCCAGATGTGCTGAACCCTCAGGAGCTGGCGGTAAGGGGTGCCTGACTCGAGGGCTCGCGACCACTTCTGCACTTCTGCAGCCACGGCCGCGCGTCCGGCGCCCTCCCAGGAATCCTGCACGTCAGACCACAGCGTCTGCAGAAGGCCGACGTAGCGCTTTCGGAGAGTCGCGTCGGACCGCAGTCGCTCGAGCCGCTCCCTTGTCAGTTCGCGCTCGGCGGCACTCTCGGACAGCAGCGAAGGCAGAGGTGAGCTGTCGCTGATCGAGGCATCGATTCGGCTGAAGAAGCGCTTCAGGTCGAGGTCGAGCATCGTTCCCGAGCGGTGGGCGAGGACGAGCATCTCACTCGAGTACTGCGGATGCTCGGGCCAGACCTTCCTCAGCTCGGGGCCGTGGCGCTGGCGCAGGTCCTCCAGCACGGGGAAGTCGGGATGCGAGTGGCCGGCTCCGCTCCAGTGGATCAGCCACATGAGCTCCAGGGGCGCCGAAGCGGCCACCCTGATGGGAGGACGCGCGACTTGACTGCTGGCCGGCATAGGTTAGGTCCTATGTTACCAGGTGATCAAATTAGTTGCTTGACTATTGGAACAGACCTGCGACTATAATGTCGCCATGGACCATTACTCAGCGGAACGACAGATGCTGGAGGCCCACCGGACCATGGTCCGGATCGCGGAAGAGCGCTCGCGGCTCATGCCCGAGGCCACCCGCGCGCCACTCCGCTGGTGGATGGCCGGACGGCTCCGGACGATCGCCGACCGGCTCGACGAGCGTCCCGCGTCCAAGCATCTCCGGGTGGTTCAGTAGGCCTCCTGCAGGCCGCCGCGCCTGGCCCAGCTCTCGAGCAGGCGGAACAGCAGGTACCCTCCCAGGGCCCACAGCGCCCCGACCAGAAGCTCGCCCGCCACAAGACCCGCGACCTGGCCGAACGAGGCTCCCGCGGCGGCATCGCGCGCGGCCTGCACGCCACGCGTGAGGGGTAGCGCGTAGGAGACCAGCTGGAGGACGCCGGGCAGGCGGCTGACGGGAAAGTTGATGCCGCACACGATGAGAAGGGCGTAGTAGACGACGTTCGCGATGATGATCGCGTCTCGCATCACGAGGCCGATGCTTCCGAACATCAGGCCGAGGCCCGCTGTGGTGAGCGAGATCAGGACGACGCAGAACCCGAGCAGCGGAAAGTTGGCGCGGTGCAGGTCGAGGCCGAACAGCACCACCGCGATCGACAGTCCGACGGCGACCGTGAGGATGCCATCGATGACGTTGACGAATGCGCGGCTCAGGAACGTGACCAGGCGGTTTGCCGGCGACGCAAGCAGGATCGGCAGCGTTCCGTACTGACGCTCGTTGGCCACTGTCGCGATGACGCCGAAGATGCCGGCGTTGGCCGTGAGCTGCATGGCGTTGCCCAGCGCGAAATAGAGCGCGTTCTGCTTGCCGGAGGCGTAGACCCCGAGCTCGACGAAGAAGAGGATCTGCGTGACCGGCAGCAGGACCTTGTACGCGATGTAGCCGCGGACGCTCGCCCACTGGAAGAGGGCGACGTACTGCAGGTACGTCGAGCGAACGAAGACTCCGACCTCCCGCCCCACGAAATCTGCGATTTCGCGGGGACCCCGGACCTCGGCAGCGAGCCGTTTCACGCCAGCGCGAGCTGACCGGACACGCGAGCCTCGCGCTCGACCAGCGCGTAAAGGAAGTACGCGGCGACGAGGTAGGCACCGCTCAGGGCGCCCGCCATCAGCCACCACGCGACGAAGTCGTGGGGTCCCTCTGCAAGGGTCGACGCGTAGAGGGCTCGGACCGCCCACGTTGGCGCCAGGACGGCCCCAAGACCCTGCAGCCACGGCGTCAGAACGGCGATCGGGAACATGAATCCGCACAGCACGTAGACCCCGAGCTCGAAGCCGTTGATCATGCTGAACGCCCAG
>DASZJK010000034.1:0-4457 GCA_035948155.1 Candidatus Dormiibacterota bacterium | reverse complement strand
GTCGGGTCCTTGCCCGAGAAGCAGCCGCCGCCGTGGTGGGCGTAACCGCCGTAGGTGTCGACCATGATCTTCCGGCCGGTGAGCCCCGCATCCGCGACCGGTCCGCCGACGACAAACCTGCCGGTCGGGTTGATGAACGAGCGCACCGCGCCGTTGCGCAGCTCCTCAGGGATCACCGCGTCGATCACGTGCTCAGCGATGTCGGAGCGAAGGTGCGCGGGGTCGACCTCATCGTGGTGCTGGGTCGAGAGCACGACATTGTCGACACCGTCGGGCTTGCCGTCGTCGGCGTAGCGAATGGTCACCTGGACCTTGCCATCGGGCCTGAGGTAGCTGAGCGTCTTGTTGCGCCGAACCTCAGCGAGCTTGCGTGCCAGTCGGTGCGCGAGCGTGATCGGCAGCGGCATGAGCTCCGGCGTCTCGTCGCAGGCGAAGCCGAACATCATTCCTGAGTCGCCTGCGCCGCCGACGTCCACTCCCTGCGCGATGTCCGGCGACTGCTCGTCGATACTGACGACGATGCCGCACGTTTCGGCGTCGAAGCCATACTTCGCTCGCGTGTATCCGACCTCCCGGACGGTCTGCCGGATGATGCGCGGAATGTCGACGTAGCAGTCGGTCGTGATCTCCCCGACCACCATCACGAGACCGGTGGTCACTATCGCCTCGCACGCCACCCTCGCGAGAGGGTCCTTGGCGAGGATCGCATCAAGGATTGCGTCGGAGATCTGGTCGGCCAGCTTGTCCGGGTGGCCCTCTGTGACGGACTCAGACGTGAACAAAGACGGCATGTGGTCCTCCTTCGAAATCTCCCACGCCGGCAAGGCCCCGCGTCCGTTTGCGCGGGTCCCCAGGCGCCAGGTTCATCCCCTTGGGACTGGTGGCAAATGCTACCCGAGCGGTATGTAGTGGATGCCCGAGTGGCGGAAGAGCCGGGATCCGCGCTGTCGAAGCAGCTCGGCCGTCGAATTCCGCGCCGAGTCCATCACCGACTCGACGTGCTGCCGTTTCATAACCCACGTCGCGGTCGACGCCGTGATCGGACAGAGGACGACGATGCGCGCCCGCTGCCGGAGCCGCTCGTAATCGCTGAGCATCTGGTGATGGAGCGAGAGCTGCAGTGTTCGGGCGATGAGCTCGGGCAGCGAAGCCGGCGCCTGCTCCCGCTCACCGCCGGCCATCAGGCTGATGGCGACGATTTCGCGCGCGCCGTCGTCGACCGCGATGTCGAGCGGCGTGTTTGCGACCACGCCACCGTCGATGTGCTCGCGATCGTCGATGCGTACGGACGGAAATACTCCCGGGATCGCGGTCGAGGCGAGCAGCGCCCGGCCCAGGTCGCCGGAGCGAAAGACCGCCGGCTTGCCCGCGTTCATATCCGTCGCGACAACCGCGAGAGGGGTGCGCAGCTGCTCGAACGTCGAGATGCCGGTCAGCGCCTGCGCGCGATTGATCAGGTTGCGGACGTTTCGCTGCGGCATCACGCTGCGCAGGTCGCGGCGCAGGCCCGAGATGATGACACCGAGCGGGTGAGCCTCGAAGACCGCTGCCGCCTGCCTGGAGAGCCAGACCTCCCGGAGCATCATCGTCCCGGCCAGCGACGGGAAGGCGGCGATCGACGCTCCGTTCAGCGCCCCGACGCTGGTGCCGACGATCGCGGCAGGCGCCTCGACGCCCGCCTCGAACAGGGCCTGGATCACGCCGACCTGTGCGGCGCCCCTCGCTCCCCCGCCGCCCAGCACCCACGTGCGCCGAGCGGGTCCGAACATGCTTCTTAGAGGCTAGGTGCCTTCCTCCCAAGAGGAAAGATAACGACGCTGTTCCTCGGTGAGCGTGTCTATCGCGATTCCCATCGCCCGCAGCTTGAGCCGCGCGACCTCTCGGTCGATCTCGAGCGGCACGTCATAAACCTTCTTCTCCAGGCTGGCGGCATTCCTGGCGATGAACTCGGAGCACAACGCCTGGTTGGCGAAGCTCATGTCCATGACCGCGGCGGGGTGGCCTTCCGCCGCCGCAAGGTTGATCAGGCGGCCCTCGCCGAGCAGGAAGAGGCGGCGCGAGTCGGCTAGACGGTACTCCTGGACAGACGGCCGGGCCTGGCGGACGCTCTGCGCGAGCTCATCCAGCGCCTTGAGGTTGATCTCCGAGTTGAAGTGGCCGGAGTTGGCCAGGATCGCGCCGTCCTTCATGACCTCGAAGTGCTTCCGGTCGAGGACGTTCACGTCACCCGTGACCGTGACGAAGATGTCGCCCTCGCGAGCGGCCTCGTCCATCGTCAACACCCGGAATCCGTCCATCGCGGCCTCGAGCGCCTTGACCGCGTCGACCTCGGTCACGACCACTTCGGCTCCGTGCCCCTTGGCGCGCGACGCGAGCCCGCGTCCGACCCACCCGTAGCCCGCGATCACGAACGTCTTGCCCGCCAGGAGCACGTTGGTGGAGCGGATGATTCCGTCGATCGTCGACTGCCCGGTCCCGTACCGGTTGTCGAACATGTGCTTGGTGTCCGCCTCGTTGACCGCGACGATCGGATAGGCGAGCACGCCGTGCTCCGCCATCGCGCGGAGGCGGATCACGCCGGTGGTCGTCTCCTCGGTGCCGCCGATGATCTCGGGCAGCTGGTCGCGGCGCGACTTGTGCAGCACCGAAACGAGGTCCGCGCCATCGTCCATCGTGAGCTGCGGCCGGTGGTCGAGCGCCGCCTCGATGTGCCGGTAGTACGTCTCGTTGTCCTCGCCGCGAATAGCGTAGGTCTTGATCCCGTGCTGCACGGCGAGCGCGGCCGCCACCGCGTCGTTGGTGGACAGCGGGTTGGAGGCACACAGCGCGAGGTCGGCGCCACCCGCCTTGAGCGTGAGCATCAGGTTGGCCGTCTCGCTCGTGACGTGGAGGCACGCCCCGAGCCGAAGACCTTTGAGCGGCTGCTCCTTCATGAACCTCTCGCGGATCAGGCTGAGCACCGGCATCTCGCGCGCGGCCCAGTCGATGAGGTCCTGCCCCTGGGTGGCGAGGTTGGAATCCTTGACGTCGCTTCCCCGAGAACTGACTTTCAATGCTTGCTCCTAATAGACGATTTCGCTGACCAGCTTGACGTCGGTCAGGCGCCGGCGCCCGTCGAGGTAGCCCAGCTCGATGAGCACCTGCACCCCGACCACGTCGGCTCCGAGCTTACGCATCAGGCGGACCGCGGCCGACGCCGTGCCGCCGGTGGCCAGAACATCATCGACGATAAGGACCTTCTGACCGGGCTGCACCGCGTCCACGTGAACCTCGAGCTGGTCGGTGCCGTACTCGAGCTCGTAGGACTCCGTGACCGTCATCCACGGCAGCTTGCCGGGCTTGCGGATGGGCACGAAACCCGCGCCGAGACTGACGGCCATCGCCGCGCCTGGGATGAACCCGCGCGCCTCGATGGCTGCGACGAGGTCCGGCGGGTTGGCCGTCCAGGCCTTCGACATCAGCTGGACGACTTCCCGAAAGATGTTCTTGTCGCCAAGCAGCGGCGTGATGTCGCGGAAGACGATTCCCTTCTGCGGGTAGTCCGGGACGTCGCGGACGTACTTCTTGAGGTCTTCAGGCGTGGTCATGCGTCACAGCACCGAACGAAAGTATTCAAGAGTCCGGCGCAGCCCGTCTTCAAGGGGAACCTCAGGCTCCCACCCCAGCATCTTCTTCGCCCGGGTGATGTCGGGACGGCGCTGCTTGGGATCGTCGACGGGCAGCTCGCGATATTCGATCAGGCTCTTCGATCCGGCGAGCCGGATGATCGTCTCGGCCAGCTCTAGCACGGTGACCTCGTGGGGGTTACCGAGGTTGACCGGAAGCTCGTCGCCCTTTTCGAGGTTCGCGATCACTCCACGAACCAGGTCCGACACGTAGCAAAGGCTTCGCGTTTGCGAGCCGTCGCCGTACACCGTCAGCGCCTCACCCCGAATCGCCTGGGCCATGAAGTTCGGCACCGCGCGACCGTCCGACACCTGCATGCGCGGTCCGTGCGTGTTGAAGATGCGGATGATCCGGGTGTCCACCTGGTGCATGCGGTGGTACGCCATGGCGAACGCCTCGGCGCAGCGCTTGGCCTCGTCGTAACAGCCTCGCGGACCGATCGGGTTGACGTTGCCCCAGTACGTCTCGGGCTGCGGATGGACGAGGGGATCGCCGTACACCTCGGATGTAGACGCGAGGAGAAACGTAGCTTCCTTCGCGCGCGCCAGCCCGAGCATGTTCATCGTCCCGAGCGTCCCGACCTTGAGGGTGTGGATCGGGTTGGAGTCGTACTGCGGCGGAGACGCGGGCGAGGCGAAGTGGAGCACATAGCGCACATCACCACCGATGAACACGCCGTGGTTGACGTCGGCCTGACGAAACTCGAAGTCGGGGTTCTGCTGCAGCGCGTCGAGGTTCTTCGGTGAGCCGGTGATGAAGTTGTCGAGGGCGAGCACGCGCATCCCACGCTC
>DASZJK010000033.1:0-2866 GCA_035948155.1 Candidatus Dormiibacterota bacterium | reverse complement strand
GTGCTCGAGGCCGCTGAGCAGCCGCACCGCGCGGGTCTGGTCGGCCTCGCTTCGCGCGGGATTCTCGCCGACGATGTACACGGCGCCGAGCTCGCCGCGGTCCATGGCCTCGAACATCTCGCTGAGGTGCCAGCCCTTCTTTCGCGGAAAATCGGCGCCGCCCCACGCCTTCGCGAACTTGTCGTGCAGCTCGGGATCCTCGAGGTCCTGGAAACCCGGAAGGCGCGCGGGTATGGCACCCATGTCGCCGCCGCCCTGCACGTTGTTCTGCCCGCGCAGCGGGTTGAGACCGCACCCATACCGGCCGACCTTTCCTGTCAGCAGCCCCAGGTTGATCAGGGCGAGCACGTTGTCGGTCGCGTTGTGGTGCTCGGTGATGCCGAGGGTCCAGCAGATCATCCCGGTCTTCGCGCGCCCGAAGTCGAGGGCGACCTCCTTGATCGCCTCGGCCGGCACGCCGGTCTCGGCCTGGGCGCGGTCGAGGGTGTAGGCCTCGACGCAATCGGCGAACTCTTCATATCCGGTGGTCGCGTTCTTGATGAAGCTCATATCCGCGAGGCCCTCGTGGATGATCACGCGCGCCATAGCGTTGGCCAGCGAGATGTCACTGCCGACGTCGATGCCGAGCCAGACGTCGGCCCATTCGGTCGAGCTGGTTCGGCGCGGATCGACCGCGATGAGCTTCGCCCCGTTGCGCACCCCGCGGAGAAGGTGGTGGAAGAAGATCGGGTGCGTCTCGCGGGCATTCGAACCCCACAGGACGATGACGTCCGTCTCCTCGGCCTCCTTGTAGGAAGACGTTCCTCCCCCTGCTCCGAACACTGTCGCCAGACCGGCGACGCTGGGAGCGTGTCAAGTCCGGTTGCAGCTGTCGATGTTGTTGCTGTGCATGACGACGCGCGTGAACTTCTGAGCCATGAAGTTCATCTCATTGGTCGTCTTCGAGCAGCTGAACATGCCGAAGGCCTGCGGTCCCTTGTTGCGTGCCGCCTCGAAACCCGCGGCGGCTCGGGAAAGGGCCTCTTCCCAGGAAGCGGGTCGGAGCTTCCCTCCCTCCCTGACCAGCGGCTCGGTCAGACGGAGATGCCCGTCATCCATTTGGCCCAATCCTATGCCTTGTGTGCGGCGACGAACTCCTTGATCCGGCTGAGGCCGAGCTTGAGCTCGTCTTCGGATTGCGTGTACGCGAGGCGGATGAAGCCCTTGCCCGCGGCGCCGAACGCAGTGCCCGGCAGGACGGCAACGCCGGCCTCGTTTAGGAGCCGGCCCGCGAGCTCGTGCTCATCGAAGCCGGTCCCCTCGATGTTCGGGAAGACGTAGAACGAGCCTTGGGGCCGGGAGCAACGAATGCCCGGAATCTCGTTCATCCCGTCGACCACCAGGTCGCGCCTGTGCTCGAACACTTTCACCATCCGGTGCACCGCGTGCTCCGAGTCCGGTGAACCCAGCGCCTCGATCGCCGCGATCTGCGTGAACGCCGCCGCGCACGACGAGGAGTTGATCATCAGCGTGTCCAGCTTTGCGGCAAGCTCGCGCGGCGCGACCGCGTAGCCGAGCCGCCACCCGGTCATCGCATACGACTTCGACAGTCCGTCCATCAGCACCGTCCGCTCGCGCATCCCCGGCCTCGACAGAGGCGATACATGCTTGAAGCCGTAGACCAGCTGGCTGTAGATCTCATCTGAGACCAGCAGCAGGTCGTGCTTGATCACCAGGTCGCAGACGAAGTCAACGTCCTCTTTGGTCAGCACCCCACCCGTTGGGTTCTGCGGCGTATTGATGATGAGCATCCGCGTCTTCGGCCCCACCAGCGACGCGAGCTCGTCGAGGTCCATGCGGAAGTCCTTGTCCTCCCGCAGCGTCACCGTCTTCGGAATCGCCCCGATGAAGTTCACCTGCGACGCGTACGCCGGATAGCCGGGGTCGGGCAGGATCACCTCATCGCCCGGCTCGATGCACGCGAGCAGGGTGAAGAGCAGCACGTTCTTCGAGCCCGGCACCAGCACGACATCGTTGGCGTCGACCTCGGCGTGCAGCATCCGTGTGACGAATCCCGCCACGGCCTCCCGCGCCTCGCGGATTCCGCTCGCAGGCGTGTAGTGCGTGTAGCCGTTCTGCATCGCCCCGATCGCGGCTTCCACGATGTTGTCGGGCGTGGCGAAGTCCGGCTCGCCGATCTCGAGGTGGACGATGTGCTTGCCTTCCGCCTCGAGCTTCCTGGCCCGGGCGAGGACCTCGAAGGCGCCCTCCGTGCCCAGCCGCGACATTCGCTCGGCGAACCGAATTGCAGTTGTGGCCACGAATCGAATCCTAATAGAGCCGCGTTACGCGGCCCAGCGTCGCTCGCCCCACCGTCGGCGGATCATCACCGGGCGCTCCGGCGGAATGAAGTCCACGCGATTGCCGGCCAGCACCACCTGCCAGCCGCCCTCGTGGACCAGGCGGTGGTGGTGGTGGCAGAGCGGGACCATCCGGCGGTGGTTCGTGTGACCGCCGTCCTCCCAGAAGTCGACGTGGTGGGCCTGGGTCATGCCGATCGGCCGGTCGCAACCTGGGGCGCCGCATGTCCTGTGCCGCGCTTTCAGCGCTCGCCACTGCGCGGGCTGCGCTACGCGCTTCGCGCGACCGACGTCGATCACCATCGAGTCGGCCTTCAGAACCCGGTGCAGCGCGCCGTCGCATGCCAGCCGCTGGACGGTCTTGCTCGAGATCGGCGTTCCGTCTCCGAGCTGCGACGCCGGCGCGCCGACCTCGCCTTTGAGGCCTTCGATCGTCGTGTGCACGCTGATCTGGGATGCCACGCGGTTTCCCATCGCCATCTCATAGACCGCGTCAGCGCGCCGCTGCTTTGGTGACCTGTCGTCGA